>CADBFL010000053.1 GCA_902793875.1 uncultured Eubacteriales bacterium
ATAATGGAGGACGATATGGGAGTACTGAATGATATAGAGCCTAAAGAGGTGTTCAGACAGTTCGAAGCTCTTTCACAGGTGCCGAGAAGGACATACAGATGTGATAAAATAGGCGACTACTGCGTGGAATTCGCTAAGGAACACAGCCTTGAGTATGTCCGCGATGAGGTCGGCAATGTAGTGATATACAAGCCGGGCACAGCCGGTTACGAGGACTCTGAGCCTGTCATACTGCAGGGCCACATGGACATGGTGGCGAGCAAGACGCCGGAATCCGGCCACGACTTCGACACGGAACCTCTCGAGATCTTCGTGGAGGACGGATACATAGGCGCTAAAGACACGACGCTCGGGGGAGATGACGGAATAGCGCTGGCATATGCCATGGCCATACTCGCGAGCAAGGATATCCCTCATCCTCCTGTAGAGGCGGTGTTCACTGTAGATGAAGAGATCGGTATGGGCGGCGCTCACGCGTTTGACACATCCCTTCTTAAAGGCAGGAAGTTTCTGAACATCGACGGCGAGGAGGACGGCGTTTTCACTGTCGGCTGCGCCGGAGGCATGGTCTGCGACGTGGTGATCCCTGTGTCACGCAGAGAACGTAACGGCGTCCGCGTGACAATAAGCTCAAAAGGATATATCGGAGGCCACTCCGGCAACGATATCCAGAGGCAGAGAGGCAACGCCATCAAGGACATGGGGCGTATCCTGTATGCGCTCTCAAAGAAGATAGACTTCTCGCTGCTTTCGGTCAACGGAGGCAATGCCGCGAACGTGATCGCGCAGTACTGTACGGCTGAAGTGGTGATGAGCGCCGACAGGGCCGGGAACTTCATAGAGAGACTCAACGAGCTCACTGATACGATCAGAGACGAATACTCAGGCAGCGAGCCGGACCTCGAGATTAGCGCAGAGATCGGTGAAGAAGACGAGCACAGCGTCATGAACTGGGAGAGCACGGTGAACATGATCTGGTATCTGTACGGCGCGCTCGACGGAGTGCAGGCGATGGACCGCAATGTGAAAGGCTCTGTCGAAAGCTCGCTCAATACAGGCATCGTCGCCACTGCAGACGCGGAATGCAGGGTCACATATCAGATGAGAAGCTCCATACTGAGCAAGATGGAGGAAATGCTGCTGAGACTCGGCATGTGGAGCGAGATCGTCGGCGGACATGTGGATATCGATTCATCGTATCCGGCCTGGCCGTACAATCCTGTATCCGAGCTGAGACCTCTGATGGTCGAGACATACAAAGAATTGTTCGGCGAGGAGCCTGTGGTTGACGTGATGCACGCGGGACTCGAAGGCGGGATACTGATAGGCAAGGATCCTGATCTCGACATAGTGACCTTCGGACCTGATATGCTGAACGTGCATACGCCGGGAGAGAGACTCAGCATAGAGTCGACGGCAAAGAACTGGGAATTCCTGAAAGCCGTTCTCGCAAAGCTGAAATAAGCCGGATAAGCCGCAATAAACTGTAATGTAATAATGACGTCCCCGGGGCATCCTGTGATGCCGAAGGGACGTCATTTACTTTGTCTCAATAAGAATCAGCGGATGCTGCGCTACTTCTTTCCGAGCTCCTGAGCGCGCTCCGTTGAATTGACCACTGTGTCGATGAAAGCGCCTCTCACTCCGTGCTCTTCGAGGGTCTTCATGCCGACGATGGTGTTGCCGCCCGGCGAGCATACCTGATCCTTGAGGAATCCCGGATGCTCACCCGTCTCCATGACCATCTTCGCGGCTCCCATGACTGTCTGAGCGGCAAGTCTCTGCGCCGTCGCGCGAGGAAGACCCTTCACGACTCCGCCGTCTGCGAGAGCCTCGATAACGAGGTAGATATATGCAGGGCCTGCTCCCGAAAGGCCGCAGGCTGTGTCGATGAGGTTTTCAGGCATCCACTCCACGATGCCGATCGACTCGAAGAGCTTCTGAGCGAATTCCTTCTCGTCCGCAGTGAGATCTGTGCCGGAGTCGAGCGCGAAAGCTCCGCAGCCGACGAGGGCAGGGGTGTTAGGCATGAGCCTGAGGAGCCTGAAGCTTCCGCCCGTCATCTCGCGTATGCTGTATGTCGTGAGGCCGGCCATAATGGATATCATGGCTTTGCCGTCAAGAGTGTCGCCGAGCTCCGAAAGAGCGGCGGCAGCGTACTGAGGCTTTACGCATGCGACCAGGATGTCGACTGCCTTGCCGAGCTCCTCGTTGCTGTCTGCGATATTGCAGCCCATTTCCTTATACTTTGCTTTGATCGCGTCGGAAAAATCACTTACGTATATGTCCTCCGCCTTCACAACGCCTGTCTTTACCGCGCCTGAGAGGATAGCTCCGCCCATTGCGCCTGCGCCCAGGAATCCGATCTTCATTTGAGTCCCTCCATTCGATTTCTGCTGTCTTATACGTGTGTTAAACCGCGGTCTAAACCGCATTGCATTATTATTGTATACCTTTTGCGGTATAAGTCAATGCTATTTGGAGTTATCGGGCCGGCCGGCAGATGTGCTATAATATTTCATGAATAGAAACACGACGGAGGACGTGAATAATGAACGATAAGAGCAAGACTGCCGGCAGCGTCATACTGGGGGCATTCGAAGAGAACAGGGACAGGATCGCCATCATGGAGAGCAAAGACTATCCGCAGATCACCTATGGCGAACTGCTCGATCGAGCCTGCAGGGTGGCTGCATTCCTTGAAGACAAAGGGATAGAACCCGGAAAGGGAAAGAGGATCGCCATATCCATGAACCGCAACCCAAGGTATGTGGTCGCTTTTATGGGGTGCCTTATCTTCGGATATGCTGCTGTTCTGCTCGATCCTGAGTATCCTGAAAGCAGAAGATCCTTTATACTGAATAATTCCTCTCCTGAGTTCATACTGGATGAAGAGAACTACTCTCTGGCGATGGAATGCGAAGCGGCTTATCCGGATGATGCTCCTGAAGAGGAGACGGAAGCTGTCATCGTATATACATCCGGCTCGACGGGAGATCCCAAAGGCATAGTCCATTCGCAGCTTAGCTGCGGTATGGGGATACTGAACCTGAAGGATGTGCTCAGGCTGACTCCGGATGATGTATACGGTTCAAGCGCAAGGTTCACGTTCGCTGTTCACTGCTCCGACCTGCTGATGCCGCTGTGTTCCGGGTGCTCTGTATGTCTGGTGCCGCCGGATGTACTGAGAGATCCGCATATGATGGCGCTGTACTGCAAAAATCATGAGATAACAGCCACATATATGCCGCCTTCGCTCCTGAGGACCTTTGACAGAGCATCGGACACTCTGAAAACTGTAGTGAGCTCCGGCGAGAAAGTCTTCAATATAGATCCGAAGGGAATGAGGGTGATCGCAACATACGGCATGTCGGAGTGTTATGTCGTGATGGCCGATGAGATAAAAGAATGCAGCGAAAACGCATACCTCGGAAAAACAGTCGGCGATATCTGCGCTTATATCCTGGACGAAAACGGGAATGAGACGGATGAAGGCGAGATATGCTTCACAGGGGACTTCTTCAAGGGATATATCGGGCTTCCGGAACTTACCGCCAGTCTGCTCGTGGACAATCCGTTCAAAGGAAGGGAAGGGGACGGCCATGAAAAGATGTTCCACACCCGTGACCAGGTAAAGAGACTCCCGGATGGCCGCCTCGTATATATCGACCGCATGGACTGGATGGTCAAGATCAACGGAAACCGGGTCGAACTCGGCGAGGTCGAGAGCATACTGCGCAGTCTGCCGGAGATAAAGGATGTTCTCGCAAAAGGTTTCAGAGATTCACAGGACCGCGTCATTCTGTGCGCTTATTATATATCTGAATCAGGAAAGACTCTTTCCAAGCAGTATCTTGCGGACAGGCTGGCTGAAAAGGTCCCGGCATACATGATACCGCCATTCTTTGTCCGCCTCGACGAGTTCCCGAAGAATGCCAACGGCAAGCTGGACAGGAAAGCTCTGGCTCTGCCTGATATAAATGAATTCAAAAACGACTATGTGCCGCCTGAGAATGATGCTGAAGCGATGCTTTGCCATGCCATGGAGCACGTTCTGGATACAGAGCTTGTCGGCATCAACGACGATTTCTTCGATCTGGGAGGAGACTCGCTGAAGAGTGCTGCCCTGATTGCTGAAATGGAGGGGCAGGGTCTCACATACTCAATGATATACGACGGCCGTACCCCGAAACGGATAGCTGCACTCATCGAAGAAGCCGGTGCGGGATCGAGGACAGCTGAAATGGCTGCGGAAGAAAGAAACAGACCTCAGCCGCTCCTTCCGTACCAGCAGTATTTCCTGGATTATCAGTTATATTCGCCTAACAAGATGATAGCGACAAATCCGATCTGCTGCAGGCTCTTGCCGGAAACAGCCTCGCCCGAGGCTGTGAAGGAGGCTCTCGACAAGGTGTTCGCGCATTTTGCGGTGTTCGGCACAGTGTTCGGATTCGACAGCAAAATGGAGCTGGTGCAGCGCTGTGAGCCGGAACTTATCCCGGAAACAGAGATTTCTTATGTATCGGAGAAAACATTCGAAGAAGTGATCATGTACGGCTTTGTCAGGCCGTTCCAGATGTTCAATTCTCTTCTGTGGCGCTGCGGGATCTTTGTTACTCCAAAGAGCACATACATCCTGATGGACATCCACCATGCGATAAGCGACAGGGCGATGGTCAGTAACATGTTCCGGAATATCTTCAACGCACTGGAGGGAAAGCCTCTCGATGACGATCTGTATTATCTTTATCTCCGCGAACAGGGGGACCTTCGCGCAAATGCGCTGTCACACGCAGGGGAAATACTGGATGGGATCGAAGAGACCCGGTCGTATTCAGGGTTCCCGCGTCCCGACTTTGAGCACCGCGGGAATATGCGAGGCCTGTATACCTGCCATACCGCAGACACTCTGGATGAACTGAGCCGCACTGCAGCTCATTACCGCTGTTCGCTCAACAACCTGATCATAGCGGCAGGAGCAGCAGCCCTCGGTGAATACAATGATGAATCCCATGTCAGGGTCGGCTGGACATACAGCGGAAGAGAAGAAGACTGGGAAAAAACGCTCATGGGAATGACCATCGAGAGCATATCGACCTGCATCGACCTCGGCAGCTTCGATTCAGATGGCGGACTTATTCAGGAAGTTAAGGATCAGTCGATGGAGGGCATACGGTACAGCGCGTTCTCATCAGCGTTCGAGGATATGTCCCCGGGGCTGTCCGGAAGAATGAACATCGTCTATCAGAACGGTGCGGACGTGCCTGAGAATGCTCCTGAAGGAACGGATATCAGCGCATACTTCGACTACCTCGACGGGACTCTGGCGATGTTCATGATCATGATCTATGAGCAGAGTGAGAATGAGCCGCTGAATGTCCTTTTCGTCTACAATAGGAGCAGATACAGAGAAGAGAGCGTTGCAAGATTCGCTGAGATCTTCAACAGGAAACTTGCGGACTTCCGGAATATCCGTAAACGTCTATAAGTGTTTCTTTTTCCCGGAGACTGAACCATGATCTCAACACAAAAGCCCTTCTTTCCCGAAGGGCTTTTGGATAGTCTGCCGCAGCATGAGGGGTTATTCCTCTACCTCTTTTTTGATCTCTTCCGCAGCATCATCAACGGCTTCCTTGACTTTTTCCCTGACCTCGTCGACTTCTTCCTTGTATTCTTTTGCAGCTTCTCTGGTCAGTTCTTCGAGCCTGGCCCTGAGATCATTGATCTCTTTGTTGAAGTTTTCCGCCATGGCCTTTGTCTCGGCCTTCATCTTCTCTTCGAATTTGTCGTCCGTGACGGTGTCCACAAAGTTATCTACGCCTTCCTTGAATTTGAGAAGAGCCGCCTTTGTGACCTGCTTTGTCCCTTTGGAAATAAGTTTCAGACCTTCTTTGATTTCTTCGTTCATCTCAGTTTCTCCTTGTATCAAATAGATTTAGTTTAAGTTACAGGATAAGCAATACAATTATATCACAAAAGTCCTGCCGGAAACCCGTTCCGGCAGGACTTGTGGTGGTCTGTGCGAGGCTCGAACTCACGACATCATGGTTGTGACCCATGCGCTCTCCCAGCTGAGCTAACAGACCGTATTGCATTGCGCGCTTTTCTGCGCGCACGACTATTGTAACGCTTTTCAGTTCAAAATAACAGAACTTTTTTGATTTTATTTCGCATATACCCGATACCTCCGATGCCCGGCCTCACGGCATCATGACTGCGACGGAAGCTTCGGCGCCACGTATACCGTGCGGTTGTGCGTGAATATGACCATGCCGGGCTTTGAGCCGGCAGGCTTCTTCACATATCTCACCGGAACATAATCGACCGGCACATTGTCGCCTGATCCCGCCTTGCTGTGATAAGCTGCGATCGACGCGGCCTCATATATCAGGTCCGCAGGCAGATCATCCACGTTGCGCCCGTCTTCGAGCCTCACGATGACATGCGAACCGGGGATGTCCTTGGTATGCATCCATACATCTGTCTTTGATGCGAACTTCATCGTGAGCCAGTCGTTTTCGAGATTGTTCCTTCCGACCAGGACCTCGGTGCCGTCGCTGAGAGCATATCTGTATGGCTCCGGCTTCGCATTCTTTCTTTTGCGCTGCGCTGCCTTCTGGCGCCTTCTGACATATCCCGTCTGCTCGAGTTCGTCCCTTATGGATTCGAGAAGGGGGACGCTGTCCGCTGATTCTATGTTCTGAACGACCGACTCGAGGTACTCGATGTCATGGTCGTTTTCTTCCAGCTGGGCCTGCTTTTCGTGTATCGCAGTCCTGGCCTTCGAGTATTTCTTGAAATATCTCTGAGCGTTTGCAGAGGCATTCATTTTTTCGTCGAGAGGGATGGTGATGAGGCTGCCGTCGTAGTAATTCGTGACTGTCACGCTTTTAGCGCCCGGCTCGACCACATGGATGTTTGCCGTGAGGAGTTCTCCGTACAGCCTGTACTTTTCGGAATTCTCCGCATTCAGAAGATCCTCCGAGAGCTTTTTCTTCTTGAGCAGCGCCTTGTCGAGAGCTGCCTGCGCCGACTTCAGAAGCGGCATGGACTTCTGCCTCACGAGGTTGGATGATTCGCGGTTCGAATAAAAGTAGTCTATGCACTCGGAGAGTGTGTCGAAAAAGACCGTGTCGAGGTCCTCGTATTCTTCGAGATCGCAGATGTGAAATTCCCGCGGGATCCCTTCGCCGTCGGCATATACCCTCGGTCTGCAGCTGCCGTCCTCAATCGAGGAGACTATCTCGAGCAGTCTCTTTGCGGGCGCGCCCGAAATGAGGGAGGCGTCATCGCCCTCGCTGCAGTAACGCAGCATTTCGCGGCTTATGGCAGGGGAGATCCCTCCGACCTTTGCCATTATGGCGCGGTCTCCGCACGGGAGTCCCGTGACAGGGCCGACTTCCCTGAAAGGGATCTTGTCCTGCGCAGGAGGGTACTGATAGATAACGCCCGGCAGAAGCTGGCGGTATCTGTTCACGTCTATCGAAATGCGTTTGATCGAATCGATGATTTTTCCGGCCTCGATATCGATAAGCACTATGTTGCTGTGCTTGGACATGATCTCGATGATGAGCCGCCTGCATACGGAAAAGCCCATCTCGTTCAGGGCCTCGATATCGATCTCGATTATGCGCTCGGAGTCCTTCTGCCTGACCGCTGTGATGCGGCCTCCCTGGAGATGCTTTCTGAGCAGCATGCAGAAGGTAGGGGGCTGGTCCGGATTGGTGTAGCTGCCTTCGGTAAGACAGACTCTCGCCGACTGGCTGCCGCAGGACATGAAAAGGCGCACATTGCCGCGCTGTGTGTGGATGTGCACCAGAAGATCTTCGGGACCCGGCTGGTAGATCTTTTCGATCTTGCCGGGAACGATCCTTTCATTCAGTTCTTTTGCTTCCGCATAGGTGATTATGCCGTCGTAAGCCATGTCGTTCCGTTATGCTTTTGAGTGACCGTGACTTCCCTTGATGCTGTTGATAGGAGTCAGCTTAAGATACTCTGAAAGCGGAGCATCGTTCATGCAAAGCTCGATGATCTGCCTTCCCAGCGGATCGAGCTCAGGCACGAGGAACTGCTGCAGCTCCTGCTTGAAGAAGTCCGTGAGTATCTTCGCGCATACATCGTAGCCTTCTTCGCCCATCCTGACCTGAAGCTCAGGCCTCAGGAAGTTGAGCCTGATGTACTGGCCGTCGATCTTCATCTCGTCGAGAGAATAGCCGAAGAGAGGGCAGCGCGCCTCAACGAGGTGCTTTGCCATGACGGTGCAGCTGCGGCGGGCGAGGTACTCGCGGGTGATCCACTCTGCCTTGAAGCCTACCTTGTACGCTCCGATATACTGGTTCGGTATGAGTATGTTGAGAGTATTAGGCGTTCCGACTATCTGATGCAGCAGCATGTTGGCCTGCGTGACCTTTTCGCCTGTGGCGAACGGCCAGTATGAGCCGACTCCTTCGGCCGCAAGACCGCTTCCGGCGTTGCTGTCCGCTATGGAAGGGTTTTTGAAGCCGCGGGGAGACACGAGCCTCCACAGCCATGCCAGGGCAGGAGGGACTATCTGGACGAATCCCATTATGCCGTAGTCAGGGGCTTCTGCGGTGCTCGGCGGCATCCTTACGCCGAATGAACGAACATCGACCTCGAGAGGCTCATCTCCCGGAATGATGTTGTCGATCATGTCGCGCGGGATTATGACGCGCGGGTTCGTGCACGGCTTGCCGCTGGACTCCATCGTGTGTTCCCAGATGAGGCAGGTCGCGCCCGGAGTGCCGTCGATATTGAAGAATTCGAGCGGCTCTTCAGGATGTATGCTGATCCTCTCATAGAGAGGGATATTGCCGTAGTATTTGTCTCCGTCCACCCTAAGGAACCATCCGTTCTCGGCATCGGCGATGACGAGCCTGCCGGAATCGTTCTGCAGATCCTTATGGGCCATCACCATGTCGTCGGCGATAGGGAATATGTCGCAGGTGTCGCCTATATTGAGGTGGAACTCCTCGCCGGTGAACTTGTCTTTCGCAACAAGCACGCGGTTGTCGGCTTCGCGTCTGATCTCTTCGAGCATCTCACTCTTGCCGCCGCCCGACGCGCCTTCGTGCATGAAGACGAATTCATTCTCATACGGAGTCTGGAGCATCGCCGCCGACGCGTGGTTGGTTATCCAGCCTTCGCTTTCTCCTATGTCGAGCAGAATGGAGAAGACTCCTTTTTTAGCGCTCGGTCCCGGATAGAGATTGTATGAGAACACCTCGTGCAGCTCTTCGCTGCGGCAGTGCACGACGGCCTGCTTGCCTCCGAAATGCGTGTGCCTGAAAGGAGGCGCCACATATATTATCGAGCGCGGAGTGTAGCCGTCCTCTATATCGCTTATGCTTTCGAATTCCTGTATGTTCGAAAGGGCGTAGGCAAAGAACGCGGCATTTGCAGGGCACACCACGAGGCATGAATACGAATGCGCTTTGCCGCCTATGCTCGCAGGCATGACGATGAGGCTCTGTTCGGAAAACCAGCTCATCGTGGCCGCTCTGAGACCGCCGAATTCCATTCCCCACGAATCCCTGAAACGCGGTTTGTCGGTAGGAAGCTCATCGCCGATATACATGCAGTCAGGGTCGCGCCTTCTCATGTATTCATCAGTGAAATTCACGGACGCGCCGTTCTTGCAGCGGACGACTTCGGCTTCCTGCACATAGCCGAGTCCCGGTATGGTATAGCCTACTATCTGTACACTTCCGCCCGATGTGCCGAAGCAGAGCTCGTACAGCTCCTGCCTGGTCTCCGGGAACCAGATGTTCGGGCAGGCCGAAAGGGCCGCCTTGAGATCTTCGGGAAGATTCATTTTGTTAAGATATTCAGAGTTCATATACAGTTGCCTTTACTGTTACCTTTGCAGTTGTCTTTACAGTTACATTTTCAGTTGCACTTTCCTTGATTTTACTACTCGGAGCCGTCGCCCCGCATTCCATACATTCTACTATCATGGACACCATAATGCAAACCGGAAGTAAAGGCTTTCGTTTGATGGGCCGGCCCGGGAGACCCGCGCTGACCGGCGGGAACTACTCAGCCCGCCCGGGCAGCTGCAGAGCGTGTGTCGATCGGCTGCCGGCCCCAGTTTTCCCGGGCAGGTTTAAATATTACGCAACCGGGGTATTCCCGTTCGCTCTCCCTCTGAGCTCACGGAGTCTGCCAGCCGATCGCGCCGCTCTGCAGCTGCCGCCCGGGCTATGTGAGGGCCCGGCGACAGCGCTGGCGCTCCCGGGGCAGACTTGACCCTTCAGCTCCGGTTAGGAAAGAAAAAATAGGGCGAAATGAGCGCGCACGTCAAAAATGCACCAATTTCATACTGAGCCAGGCGAGATAAATGGAGCGAAATGAGCGTCAGCCCCGAAAATGCACCATATACGGCAGGCCGGCGATGCTCAAATTGGAGCGAAATGAGCGTCAGCCCCGAAAATGCACCATATACGGCAGGCCGGCAGTGCTCAAACTGGAGCGAAATGAGCGTCTGCCCCGAAAATGCACCATTTCGCACCCGGCCAGGAAAGAATAAATGGAGCGAAATAAGCGTCTGCCTCAAAAACGCACCATTTCTGCGTCATTCTGGAATTGGAACCATTTCGTCGTGCGGCTTCATTTGGTTCCAATTATTCCTCCCGGATCAGCTCTGAATTGGAACCATTTCAACATGCACGCTCATATGGTTCCAATTTCCTCCTCGGGATCTGCCTTCAATTGGAACCATTTCGTCGCGCGGCTTCATTTGGTTCCAATTATCGCTCACGGAGGAACAAAAAATTGGAACCATTTCGTCGCGCGGCTTCATTCGCGCGGCTTCATTTGGTTCCAATTATCACTCGCGGAGGAACAGAAAATTGGAACCATTTCGGCCCGCAGCCTCATTTAGTTCCAATTGTTCTGTATCCGCTCGTTCTGTATCCGCCGGATCTTTTGTTATTCCGGGATGAAGCTTCCCGCGACTCCGTTCGCGTCGAGAGCGTAGATCCAGTCTTCGATGAATACGCTTCTGAAGAGCTGTGCCGCCTCGATCTCGTGCTGATCGACTATGTCTATCTTGTCGTCTGTCCTGAATACCAGTACTCCCGCCTGATGATAGTCTTCAGCAGAAGCGGCAGGCAGAAGCGGCAGCGTTGCCAGTATCAGTACCAGTATCAGTATCAGTATCAGTACCGGTGCCGGCCTCTTCTTCAGAGGACGTCGGATCTTCGGCGTCCTCGATGACCACGACATCGCCGGAAGAGTCTTCGTAGTTATAGATGTCATAAGGTATCGCGTACCATCCCTTATCTGCGTTGACAGTCAGAGCGCGGTGATCGCTTTGCGCCGGGCTCGTCATGTTCTCGAACTCTTTGCTGTCGATGACCTTCGGCTCCGACGGATCGGAGATGTCGAAGAGGGCAAGTTTGAGCCCGCTGTCGTACTCGCCGCCGTAGCCGTTGTCGCCTGTTGCGTGCCCTATGCCGAGCAGTCTGCCTTCGCTTACCGGTATGAGGAGGGTAGAGAAGCCGTCGATCTTTACCTCGCCTTCGATGCGAGGGTCTGCAGGGTCCGCGAGGTCGATCACGAAGAGCGGATCGATAGCCTGATAGGTTATGACGTAGCCTTTGCTGCCCATGAAGCGCACGGATTTTATGCTCTCATTTCTCGCAAAACCCGTGAGCTTGCCGGCCTCCCTGAGCTCGCCGTCAAGCACATAGAGATTATTGACATCGATGCCGTTTCTCTGCGAGGTGGTGGCGATGCGGAAATATCCGTCATTTTCATCCATCGAGAACTGATTGACGATGGCTCCGCGCACTCTGGCGGTATTTTCGAATCTGATATCGAGTCCGTTGAAGCCTGCCTTTGCTATCCTCGTATATGTGACGCCCGTGTCATCGTCCCATTCTACGGACGCTGAATAAAGGGCGTGATCGTTGCAGTATATGTCGCTGCTCGCGCCGAATACCGCCTTTGTGGCCGTTTTTCCCTTGCTGCCCGAAGAGATATCGACCGCGCTCAGCACGATGTATGACGCTGTCTGCGGATCAGGCATGCAGCGGATGTCCGCAAGGCCGAGCTCTTTGCAGTCATCGTACGGACCGCATGCCGGCACGAGGTGCCCGCCTTTTCTTACGTAGTAGTTCGTCACAAGATACACGCAGTCTCCGACCATGCGGCTCGAGACTATATCGCCGGTCTGGCTGAAGTCGTACAGGACCTTTGGCCGGCTTCTGTCGCTGATATCGTATACGACGATGCCGGTGCTGCCTTCGTCCTCATCATCGCGGTAGACCGTGCCTACTGTCACAAGCCTGTCGCCGCTGAGGAAGATATCTCCGACATAATTCTCTACACCGTTGTTGCCGATGGACGCGAGCTTCTTTGTCTTGCCGTCCTTCGCCTCGAGAATGACGACCTCCTGAGCCTTGTTGACGTAGTAGATGTATCTGCCGTCAGTCTTGACGATGTCGGCCTCGTCGACATCCTCGACCTGAAGATAGGTCTCGGAGTGAGATTCCGTCTGAACATCTTGGCCGGAAGAGCCGGCCGCGGACTTGCTCTCCGGGGCTTCAGCGCTCTCATTCATGGCCACATCGGATTCATAGTCCATGACGTCCTCGACCGCCTGGCTGCCGCCTTCATAGACCCGGAAGACCGGCTCTTTGTCAAGGCTCTTTACGAGCTTTTCTATTTCGGCCGTGCTTCTGAACTCGTACAGCTCGCCGTCCTTAACGGATGTGTCAGGCTCTCTGCCGATCAGAGGGCTGAGGGCCGCGATCCCGAATATGGCTATCACGGCAGCAGCGGCGACCGCGAGGGCCTTCCTGTTCTCGGGACGTATCCAGGTACGCTTTTCAGGAGCGGCCCCGGCAAAGACTTTTTCGCTGCCGGATCCGTCGGATGCAGCATTCGCGGCCTGAGCTTCATCCGCGGCAACCTTTGCGGCCGGAGCTTCGTCCGCCTGCTCAAGCATCTTCAGGATGCTGTCCTCAGAAAGGCTTTCAGGAGCCCTGATGCCGTCGTTTTCGAATTTTTCTTCTATATATTTTCTGTTGTCCATTTTGTCACCTCAGGATAAGAACTCTCTCATCTTTGCGAGACTGCGCGACAGCTTCGATCTGACTGTCCCCGCAGGGAGACCTGTCAGCGCTGCTGTCTCGCTGCTGTTCATGCCTGCTATCACCGACAGCAGCACGATCTCGCGATCCTCACTGCTCAGCCTGTCCAGCGCCTCGGCAAGCTCGACCGCAAGAGAAGGGGCCTGACCGAACGGATGGAGTCCGCCTTCATTTATGACCCTTTCGATATTCTCACGCGAGCTGATCGCGTCCTTTATGCGCGATGCGCAGCAGTTTGAGAGGATCCTGAAGATCCAGCTGCCGAACGCCTTGCTGCTGCGCAGGCTTCCGATGCTCTTCCAGGCCGCGAGGACGCATTCGCTCACCGCGTCCTCGGCGTCTTCGGGACTGCCGAGCCGGTAAAGGGCGTAGCGATAGAGTTTGTCCTTATAGCCGCCGTACAGCTCCGCGAAGGCTTCCCTGCTGCCTGCTATTGCTTCATTGATAAGTCTTTCGTCCATGTCATGTCCTCAAACTTTCCGGGAACGGTAACGCTCCTGTCTTGAGAGCTCTCATATATATAGTATCTCAAAACGCCGGAAGTGTTGCATGCCGATCGGTTTTTTTTATCGGAATATCTCCGGCGATGTGGTAGTATATGTTGCGTATCAGACGCGGCCGCTGACGGCCGCAGCACATCAGGAGGTTAAATACATGGACAGAGCTGAAACAGCTGTGGCTAAACACAGGAACGGATATAACTGCTGCCAGGCGGTGGCGTGCGTTTTCGCGGACGAAGTCGGAGTGGACGAATCCCTGCTGTACAGGCTGGGCGAAGGCTTCGGCGGAGGCATGGGAACGGCAAAGGGAGTCTGCGGCGCTCTCAGCGGTGCGGCAATGCTTGCCGGACTTGTCCACAGCGACGGGAACACTGAGAACGCGGGACAGACCAAGGCGAGGACTATGAGGTCCGCGGGAGCCATGCAGAAAAAGTTCGTCGAGAGGGCGAAGCGCCTGATCTGCAGCGAAATAAAGACCGGAAACGACGGTAAGGCATTCACGACATGCGCCGACTGCATAAGGATCGCGACAGAGATCGCCGAAGAAGAACTCGGTCTGTAAAGGAAAGACAGGGACAGGCGATTGGGCAAGGAAGTGACAACAAAAGCAAAAGAGCCGATGAGCGATTATAAGGTCGGGCTGCTCTGCGTCATAGGCTGTCAGCTTTTCTGGGGCGTATGCCCGATATACTGGCAGGCTCTGATGCCTATACCTTCATGGATCATAATCCTGTACAGGATAGTCACCATGTTCGTGTATTCGTATATAGCGGCCCGCCTCAGATTCAGCAGGGAAGAGATATGGGGACCGCTGAGAGACAGGGCGGTCAGAAGAAAGTACTTCACCGCCGGCCTCATACTCACCGCTAACTGGAGCACGTACATATGGGCCATGACATCCGGAAGGGTGATACAGGCCTCTATCGGCTACTACATAGAGCCTATAGTGATCTGCGCCGTGGGAGTCATAGTGTTCAAAGAGAAGCTCACTAAGTACAACCTGACGGCCATGCTCTTCGCCGCTGCGGCGATAGTCCTCATACTGGTCCACTACAGGCAGGTGCCGGGCGTGGCGCTCGGACTTGCGTGCACGTGGGCGGCGTATTCAGCCATAAAGAAGACATCGGACATGCCGGTGCTCCTGACCATGGTGTATGAGACCATGATCTACGCTGTCATCTGCTTCTTTGCCATCATATATATAGAGACCAGGGGAATCGGGGCTCTGAGCATGGGAGTTCCGGGCAAGTATGCGCTGATGTTCCTGAGCGGTCTCATCACGCTGATCCCGGTAGGACTTTTCAGCGTATCCGCCAAGAAGGTGTCGCTGCTCGTCATCGGGCTGTGCCAGTACATTAGCCCTACTATGTCTCTGCTTCTGGGCATATTCGTATTCAAAGAGCCTTTCGACAGAGTGCAGGCGATCGCTCTCATCATCATATGGACAGGACTTGCGGTATTCACCTGGGGGGAATTCGTAAACAGCAGAAAAAGAGAACAGGCGGCTGCGGACAGAGCATCCGCGGCCTGATGACAGAGCTGAAGGCTCGCCGAAGCAATAAAAAACGACCGGGAAGTCCCGGCCGTTTGCTTTTTTGATGTTCACTCTTCGTCACTTTCCGGTGACTGAAGCGATGCGTCGAAGTTCAGAAGGTTCCTGGCCTTGAGCTCGACGGCCTCGGCGATGGCGAATACCACCTGGAGAGAAGGCCCGTAGAATACGCTCCCGTGATGAGGGATGATGCAGGCGTGGGTCTTTTTAAGCGTTCTGACTACTGCCACGGCGAGTTCTTCGGTCCCCGGAGGAGCGTAGGATGTAGCCCTGACGTCTCCGATAAGGTCCTGCAGCTCGCCTCCGCCGAGCCTGAACCCGGCCTCGCACGCCGCGAATACGCTTATGGCGTTCGAGCGGGTCTGTATCATGGCGCCGCAGTCGGGAAGCTCCCTGTAGGCGAGGGCGTGAGTCCTCACCTCGCTGCTTGGCATGCGCTGGCTGCCGTATTCCAGAGTGTGGTAGTTCACCTTTACTATGTCCTCGACCTTGATGTCGAAGTAATCCATCGAGGAAGGGGTGATGAGCATCTCCTGATCGTTCAGCCTCACGGAGAGGTTGCCCCATGAACCGTAGGAGAGGTCTTTTCTCACTATGTTCTGCCCGAAATCCACCAGCATGGATCTTGCCGCGAATTCCTCTTCGTTGAATCCGATGAAGTCCACATGCGGCTCCTCGTTTCGCATGGTGTAGTCCGAGATGAAATTCTTTCTGTATCTTTCAGCTGCATCGGCGGGGATAGGGACAGTGCCTCCGAGAAGCCTTCCGTGCATCTCGGCTTCGCAGGCTTTTTCGACTATCTGTATGGCCGCAACGGCTTTTTTGTCATTGCTGCACGCCGCGATCGCGCCTGCGCCGTTTATCAGGCAGACGTCGGAATCTCTGAGTGCGGCGAGTATCGAGGCAGGGGAGGCGTCGGCTGCCACCTTAAGACCCGAACCTGTAAGCCTTGCGAGATCCTCGAGAGTCACCGGGATCTGATCCCTGTCTCTGGAAACGTTCACAGTATCGGGCGAGATCCCGAATATGATGACGTTCGCATCCGGCAGTTTTCTGAACAACTCGCCCATGCCGTCCCGATCCATTTCGCAGACCTCATATTCATCAGGCTCGATGCGCGCGAGTATCTTGTTGCCGCCCGTACTGAGATAGACTTTTTTATCTACGCGGACGCAGATCTGACCGTACATGATCTTGAACCTGCCGTGGAAGCCTTTTACCGCATTTGTAAGCATTTCAGCTGCTTTTTCCATATCCATGACGGCCCCCTTTCCGTATCTCAGCGCGGTTATAAAACAAGCGAAGCATATGATACTTCGCTTATCGTGATACTAACATAAATCAAGTTTTATATTATGTTGGATTTATAAACTTAAAGGAAGAATCTAAGCACTCTTCCGGCGACCGAATCCCATGTGATGGAGGAGCTGTCGGGAAGGGGCCCGGGAGCCTCGCCCGAAGCGACGTCAAGCATGGCTTTTTTCAGGACGCGCGCGAGTTCCGCCGCGAATCCGGGACGCGCTTCATCGGCCGGCTCGTCGATGCTCTTCATCTCAGGCATGGGCACGTATCTGACGTTCGGATCTCCGACATTGGCGTCTATCCATTCCCTGACTCCCGGAAGATCCGTGCTGACAGGAAGGGCGCCCGAAGCCATGGCCTCGATGAGAACAAGAGGAAGACCTTCGAAATAAGAAGGAAGAACGAATATGTCGCTGCTTTTCATGAGCTCCGCGAGCATGTCCTGCGGTATCTGCCCGAGATAGCTGATGTACGGAGGCAGACTGTCCAGTCTTCCCGCAAGAGCCTCGTCCTGACAGCCTCCTGCCATCGCGAGCCTGAACTCCGGCACATCCGGATCGGCATCGAGCGCGGCCAGAGCTTCCAGCAATTCGGGAACGCCTTTCGGACGGCTTATCTTGCCGGCGTAGCAGAGACGCACGGGGCTGCCCTTTGCGCGGGGCTTGCGGCCGTCTGTGTTGAAAAGCCTGTCGTTATACCCGCTTCCGATCACATTGACATGAGCCGGATCCATGCCGAAGATGTCCTTTATGCGGCCGGCCATGTCGTCGTGGAGCGCGAACGCCATGTCGAGCTTTGCGATGTACGGCCTGACTGTTTCAGCAAGGGAGGGACAGTTCACCATCTGGCGCAGGTCCGTGCCGTGAGAGATGCCGCATATGGTGCGGTCGGGAAAATGCTTCCTGACTAAAGCCGTGAGCAGAAAGAGGTGGTGGCAGACTATGAGGTCGGGATCGAGGTTGTCGATCGCCTTGTCCACCGCTCCGATGAAAGCGCGCTCGAACTCATCGATCATCTCCGGAGTGAGGTCGCGGTATCTGGTAGATTCGTACGGCATGATGTCGGACATGCCGACGACAGGATAACTGATCCGGCCCCGGCCTGCTTCGCCGGAAAACAGAACAGGGTAGCACATGACATCATCCGGGAACGAGTCTTTGTCGTCCGGATAGACGCCGTAGACCGCTCCCTGCACATGACCCATCCTGTCAAAAGATCTCACCAGCTCGGTGAGATATGTGCCGCTCCCGGTGGAGTGCGGCTTCTGCGCTGTGATGCTTAATATCTTCATACACCTATGATAACAGAGAACGGGCCGTCTGTGACGGATAATTTTGGGCTCATCCGTCCCGTCTTCACTAACATTTCACTTGAGTTTTTTGCGCAAATAAGGTATAAAAAGGGGGTCGGGGGCGTTGGAATACGATGCCCCCCGGCAAGTCAGAACATACCCACGGATAATATCGAAGAACCGGCTCCATATGACAAGGGGACGGCGTTTTTTGTAAATGGGACTTTTCTACGAAGCGGACAGGACATTCGAACAGTTGATGGACGAGAAGAAGAACTTCGTCTTCATCGGAGAGGCGGGCAGCGGCAAGAGCGAGCTGGTGCTCAATGTTGCCGTAAAGCTTGCTGAGAAGACCGGAAAGCCGGTCGATCTCTTCGACCTCGACCAGACCAAGCCTCTGTACAGATCCCGCGACATGAAGGATGAGTTCGCCGGAAGGGGAGTAAACATCATCTACCAGGATCAGTACCTCGACGCTCCGGTCATGGTCGGAGGCGTCAGAGTGTCCCTGATGAGCGATAACTACACCCTCCTCGACATAGGAGGAGGCCACCAGGCAGCGAAGTTCGCCGGCGCGTATTCCGACCTGCTTTCGAAGGACGATTCGGTTCCCGTATACATAATAAATCCGTACAGACCGTGGACGAAGGACGTCGACTCCATCGACGGGACCATGCGCCACATACTCGGATCGATGAAACTCGATCACATATACATGCTGGCCAATCCCAATCTTGGCTGCGCCACCACAGTTAATGAATTCATGGAAGGACTGGACAAAGTGGACAGGCTGCTCGACGGCTTTACCGAAGTCAACAGCGCGTGCGTCCGCAGAGAGATCTTCGAAGAGGCCTCGGCTCTTACGGACAAGGCACTCATACCTGTAGATCTTTACCTCACTTATTCATGGGTTGATTAGTAGATATTTCATATTTCTAAGGAGGGAATTACATGGCAAGAATCGAAATTACGAGCGAAGCCTGCAAATCATGCTCCTACTGCGTGATCTCCTGCCCGAAAAAGTGCATCGAGATCGGCAGTGATGTTAACTCCAAGGGATACCTTTACGCGACTTCCGTAAGACCTGAGGACTGCATCGGCTGTGCGATGTGCGCCCAGATCTGCCCTGAGTCGGCGATCGAGGTATGGAGATAGGAAAGGAGACTGAAATGGCAGATCGTGTATTTATGAAAGGCACCG
>CADBFL010000054.1 GCA_902793875.1 uncultured Eubacteriales bacterium
TATTGGCTATGATTATCCTTTCAGATATTTTGACAGTTTTTTTTCGACCCTCTCCCGTACTTCGCAGGCTATCTCCTTTGCCCTCTTTTCTTTCAGCCCGGCTTTTCTGCCGACGGCAAGCATGTCATTGAGCGTCGGGTCCTTGCCCTCTCCCGCAACGGTCGTGGCATGCTCTCCGCCGATCGAATCCGAATATGTCAGATCGTATGCCGGCGAGAGTCTCCACGACCTGCCGTCGCACAGATAGCTGAAATTATTCGAGTGATCATCCCTGTTATGCGCATATACATTGAAGCACATCAGTGCGTACATCTTCTCCATCTCTCCCGCCTGTCTGGTGAGCTGCCAGGTAAGAGCCATCAGCGAATCATAATCGAGGGAAGGTGCCCTGTGTGAGACTTCGAGCAGGGCAGAAGCGGATGCCATGTGAAGCTTATTGATTTTTACACCGTCGCTATATCTGTCAAAACGTCTGCACCCATAGTAGCCTGCGCATTTTTCCGACGGAAACAGTCTGCTCTCAGGGACTTCTATACCGCACTCCCGGGCACATTCCGTGTATTCATATTCCATGAGGCCTATATCTTCGGGATCGCCCGAAGAAGGGAATTTGATGATCCATTCTTCTCCTTCGATCTCAGTCAGTATTTTGGGCCTTGCCCCTCCGGAAGATCCTCCCAGGGCAAACAGCGTGTCCAGATCTTCCGTCTTTTCCGACCTTAGTACCCTGGCGCATTCTTCCGCAAGCCAGTCGAGATCTCCTGTCTGTTTCTGCTTTTGCATATCGAATACAGGCCTGTACTCCAGAGCCCCCATTCCGGACTCTCCCACGATGGACAGCCTTGCAAGCGGTCCGGTCACAGCCGGATCTTCTCCGTTTTTTCTGAGCATTCTGTCGACCAGAAGCCTGCCCCATCCGTCCGGCAGCGAATCGGCAAATATCCCGAACAGTCCGTCGAAAGGCACTGCGCCGGCGATCTTTACCCCCGGTTCGAGAGGCAGCGAAAACGGGCTTATGGAAAAGCCGTCCCTCAGCCATTCAGCCGAATATTCAAAAGCCGTGCGGTATCTCTGATACGACGCCATGGTCCCGACTCGCATCCCGTCGTACAGGACTTCCAGCTTATCTGCGGTTATCACGTATTACCTCCTCTATCGATCCCGGCACGTAATCCGCAAAGAGGCCTGTGATCTGTCTGTCCTCTCCCATAGCAGATGCAAGTTTTACCAGTGAGACGAACGATATCTCGCCGCTGTGCTCGAATCTGCGGACAGTTGAATTCGGAACTCCGCTCTTCTCGCTCAGCTCCTTTATTGATATCCCCTTGGCTTTGCGGACCCTTCTGAAGCGCTCTGCCGTATCCGCAGCCATTTCGCCGGGGGTTTTCAGTATCATCATAAAGCCCTCCATTCGCTAATATTTTAGCTTTTTGGAGGGCTTTTGTCTACTTTACGCTAATATATTAGCGTTTCAGTAGTTCTCTGCGTGGATCTCGAAGTACGCCTGCGGATGCGCGCATACCGGGCAGATCTCCGGAGCCTTCGTTCCGACGACGATGTGTCCGCAGTTGCGGCACTCCCATACCTTGACAGAACTCTTCTCGAAGACCTCAGCCGAATCGACATTGCGAAGCAGGTCGCGATAGCGCTGCTCATGCTGCTTTTCGATCTCGGCCACCATGCGGAACTTCACCGCGAGTTCTTTGAAGCCTTCCTCTTCGGCCGTCTTTGCGAATCCCTCGTACATGTCTGTCCACTCGTAGTTCTCGCCGTCAGCCGCCGCAGCGAGGTTCTGAGCCGTATCGCCTATGCCCTCGAGCTCCTTGAACCACAGCTTTGCGTGCTCCTTCTCATTGTCAGCCGTCTTGAGGAAGAGGGCGGCTATCTGCTCGAAGCCTTCCTTCTTTGCCTTGGAAGCGAAGTATGTGTACTTGTTCCTTGCCTGCGACTCGCCGGCGAACGCTTCCATGAGATTCTTTTCTGTTTTTGTTCCTGCGTATTTGTTTGCCATTTTTATCCTCCTTGCATTATCTGTTTTGAGCCCGGTGATCCGGGCAAAGCATTAACTGTTCTTCATTATTATATTATTCTTCCGCTTCATCCGCTTCTGCGACCGGAGCTTCGCGCACTTCTGTGGCCGGAGTCTCATCCGGGAGCGTCCACTTATGTTTCCATATCTCCCTTATCTCAGCTCTCTTTTCAGGTCTGATCAGCCATAGAGAGATGGCGGCGAGCACAGTGCATGTGACAAGATCCACATAGTCCCACCATGAAGCCGCGCCGGTCACGACTCCCTGCTCGCTCACATGGCTCACGTTTGTAAGGGCGATGATGTCATTCAGAGCGTGTAATATGATGCCCGGCCAGAGGTTTGCGCATCTGAGATACAGCGCTCCGAAGAACATCCCCAGCATGGTTGCAGTGATCACCTGACTCGCTGTGCTGCCTTTATCCGCTCCTACCAGGACATTGAGTCCGTGAGTCGCTCCGAAAATGACAGAAGTGATGATCAGGGCGACCGGGATCATCCTTTCGTTTCTGCATCTCCTCATGAAAGTGCTGAGCGGGAACGAGCGGAATACGGCCTCCTCGCAGACGCCTGCAGCGAGAGATGTTCCGACGGTGATCGCCGTAGGCCATCCGAACCCGGCAGGGGTCAGCATGAACATGAAAGGCACCGTTCCCCAGACTATAAGTATCGGCAGACCGAGCTTCAGAGCGTATTCCGGATGCCCCCCTCTGAGAGCGCCTTCGAATTCGGGTCTGTACCAGAGCCGGTAGAGAAGGAGTATCACGAAGCCCGCTGCGGCTGCGGGATATCCGGAATTCTCCGGAAGTCCGAACACTGCTGTCCCTGTCTTCTCGAATATGCTTCCCGCAAACAGGAGCAGTACATATCCGGCCATCAGACTGATCAGCATCGCAGCTGCCGGATTTCCGTCGCTTATTTTATGTCTGCGTATTTTCTTCTCTTTTATCAGGTTCATCCTGTTCTGAACTTTGCCTCCTGACCATGATCCTGCAGATACATTACATTTTATTGACCGGCGTTCTAATATTCAAGCACTTCACACTATCTTTACCTATATGATAAAATCAAGTCGGAACAAGTCCGCTCCGCGGGCATTTTTCAAGGAGTAATAATCATGATGAACCCATTCACAACAGGATACCGATTCATACTCGGATATATCGAGACCAGAAGATTCGTGAGTCTGAAGAACGCGATATACAGACTTCGCGAAGAGGGCAGGATCGAAGAAGAAAAGAAGCTGATCCTTGACGGGCAGAGCCGCTGGATCGAAAACGCAGCGCCTAAGCTCGGCATGACCTTCGAGGTGATCGGCGAAGAGAACATCCCCGATCACGGCCCCTTCATGATCTACAGCAACCATCAGGGTTTCGCGGACATCCCTGCGACGCTCTGGCTGATGAAGGACCGCTACCAGCTCGGCTACGTCGCAAAGGAGGAGTGGAAGAAATATCCTACGCTCAAAGACGTCGTCGAAAGCACGCGCTCTATCTTCCTTGTTCGGGACAACCCGAAAGAGGCGATCAAGGCTCTCAGCGAGGCCAAAGAGCTGCTCGATCAGGGATTCAATCTCGTCATCTTCCCTGAGGGCCACCGCTCGAAGGGGCACCGGATGGGCGAATTCAAGGCGGGAGCTTTCAAGTTCGCAGAGAAGGCGAAGGTCCCTATCCTTCCGATCACCATCGACGGCAGCTACAAGCTGTTCGAAGAGAAGGGCTCGTATCAGCCGTGCCACATTAAGATCACCGTCCATCCGCTGGTGCATATAGAGGAGATGGACAAGCACGAGCAGAAGGAAGCTCAGGCCGCGATCGAAGAACAGATCAGAAGCGCGCTCTGATCTTCTGACAGCAGTTTTTTTCAGGGAGTAACTGTCTTATGAGATTTGTCATACAAAGAGTATCTCAGGCGTCTGTCACGGTCGATGACGAGGTCATCGGTCAGATCGGCCGCGGATACATGGTCCTGATCGGCGTCTGCGAGGCTGATGACGAGGCCGTCGCGGACCGCATGGTCGATAAGATGATCAAGCTCCGCATCAACGAGGACAGCGAGGGCAAGACCAACCTCTCGCTCGCCGATGTTGACGGAGCGCTTTTGCTTGTCTCGCAGTTCACTCTGTACGCGAACTGCAAAAAGGGCAACCGGCCGTCGTTCGTTGACGCAGGCTCGCCTGACCACGCGAACGCCATGTATGAATATATTATAGATAAATGCAGGGAAAGGGTGCCTGTGGTCGAGACCGGTTCGTTCGGAGCTGAGATGAAAGTATCTCTCGTCAACGACGGCCCGTTCACGATCCTGCTGGACTCCGATAAGCTGTAATGAGTCAGAGGGGACTGTGAGTCAAAAGTGAGTCAGAGGGGACGGTTCTTTTTGACTCATTTTTGAAAACTGAGGTACTGAGTCAAAAGGGACGGTTCTTTTTGACTCATTTTTGAAAATTGAGGTACAGGCAATGAAAACATTACTTACCGGCGGCGCCGGTTACATAGGATCGCATACCGCAGTCGCTCTGCTCGAGGCCGGGCATGATGTCGCGATCATCGACAATTTCGCGAATTCATCGCCCGAGGCTGTAAAGAGGGTGGAGCTGATCACCGGAAGGCAGGTCTCACTTTACGAAGCGGACTGCGCGGACAAAGACCGCATGATGGAGATACTAGGAAAAGAGCAGCCTGACTGCATCATCCACTTCGCGGGCCTCAAGGCGGTCGGCGAATCCGTCGAGCTTCCCGTGGAGTACTACAGGAACAACATCGATTCGACGCTGACCCTTCTCGAATGCATGAAGGCTTCGGGGATCAGTCGTTTCGTCTTCTCGAGCTCGGCCACGGTCTACGGCGAGGACAACACTCCTCCGTTCACCGAGGACATGCCGAAGGGCGTCTGCACCAATCCGTACGGATGGACCAAGTGGATGCAGGAGCAGATACTGACTGACGCCCAGCTCGCCGGCTGCAGGGAAAAAGGCGGATGGAAAGCCCCGCTCTCTGTCGTGCTGCTGCGCTACTTCAATCCGGTCGGGGCCCACGAAAGCGGCCTGATAGGGGAGGACCCTCAGGGCATCCCCAACAACCTCATGCCGTACATCTCGCAGGTCGCTGTCGGAAGGCGCGATCACCTGACGGTCTTCGGCGACGACTACGACACTCCCGACGGGACATGCCGCAGGGACTACATCCACGTGATGGATCTGGCGGAGGGGCACGTAAAGGCCGCCGAGTATGCTCTCGGGCATGAGGGCGCCGAGGTCTTCAATCTCGGCACGGGCTCGCCATACAGCGTGCTCGGGATGGTCGAAGCGTTCAGCAGGGCCTGCGGTCATCAGATCCCGTATGAGATCGGCCCGAGGAGGGCAGGAGACGTGCAGGACAGCTGGGCCGATGCGGGCAAAGCAAAGAGAATCCTCGGATGGGAGGCAAAGCGCGGCATAGATGAGATATGCCGCGATGCATGGAACTGGCAGAGCCACAACCCGAAAGGATACGAGTAATGAGATATAAAAGGGATCATCCGTCCCTGATCCGAAAGAAACAGCGAGGAGATCAGCTGATCTCCTCGTTTTTCTGTTGCTCCTCTAACTGCCTTCCGGAACATGCGATATGAAACTATTTCACTATCACGTTTCCTGATCTTATCGTGTAATCCTTTTTTTCTCCGTTGATCTCGAGGTCAACATCTTTTGTTTTTTCGATCACATAGTCTCCGCTGTCAGTCCCGAGAGTGACTTCCCTGCCGTTGCCTGTGCCTGTAAAGACGATCTCATCCGGCTCGCCGCCTCCGGTCCCGTCAAGCAGAGTGACTTTATATTCCTCGCCCTTTGCAGCATCTACCGCAGCCTTGTTGATATTATTCTGATCGTCAGTCTCAACAGTTACTGTCGAAGCATCTGTCTCTACCGTTACGCTTTGTTCTGTATCCAGGGACGTGACCTCTATCCCGTTCGCATCTGCTTCGGTATTTGTGACACTGTACGCCCCCTGCGGCAGGAACACGAGATGGTCGCCGAGATCCATGTCGAAGGTCCGGGCAAGATAGACATTCTCATCGTACGAGGTGAACTCGCCGTCTTCCATCTTTGCTACCAGCGATCCCTTATCGTTCCTTATTTCAAAGTTGTCTGTAGAAATCATCATCTGTGACAATGGAGCCGCCGCCTTTCTGTTCTTCCAGATCGAAGCATATGTTTTCCCCGGTGTATATGTGATGTCATAAGGTGAGTGGTAATTCTGATCATAATACCACCCGGTATAATGGCCGGAGCCGTTCCTGTACAGCTCGATATACCGTGATGAGCTTCCCGGATAATTGCTGTCATATACGTACAGGCGGTCAACGCTGCTGCTGATCCTTTTTACCCTGTAGCCTGCCACGGCATGTCCTGAATCAACACTGTCCATACCTACAATTACAGGATTCCCTGTCATGACCTGAGAGACCATTCCGCTCAGGTCGTTCACATTTCTGCACGCAACGCTCTGGCACTGCACCGAGATCTGTGATACTTGCGCTGCCTGGATGATATCATCAAGATAAACGCCGGAGTTCTTATATCTGTCATACTTCCGAAGCGCTGACGGGTTCTTTGCCGAAGACACGAAATTTGCAGGCTTCAGGCCGCTGCCCGGCATCTTCATCAGTATGCTGCTCGAGCTCATGCCATAGCACATGCCGTATCCGAGCTTTCTGCGGTATTTGCTGTAATAAGTCCTCGCTTCTGTCGCGTTGAAGAACAGCCTGAAGCTGTTTTCGGAGACATTGTTTACGCTGTAGTTATAAAAGGAGTAATTCAGTTCTCCGAAATCAAGCGGCCGGACAGTCATCCTGTATGACGCTTTGCTTCCGCGGTAGTTTTTCGTGGCAGCGCTTTTTACCGTGATAGTCGTCGTTCCGACTCTTTTAGGAGTGACCCTGCCTGTGGTTTTGTTGACCGTTGCTACTGCTGTGTTGCTGGATGAAAAACTGTATTTCAGCGGTGCTTTTGTGTTTTTCGTCAGCTTGTTGGTATAGCTTCCGGCAGTTGCCGGACGCGACACCTTTGCGTTGGCAAAGCTCAATACGGCAGTTGCCTTTGCGATCGTGAATGCTTTTGAAAGACCTCCCCTGTAATTTCCTTTGCCTTTTATCACCACTCTGGCTTTGGATGAGCCCGAGCTCGCATTCTTATTGTTATAATACCTGACTGTATAGTCACTGCCTTTTTTCAGTGTGACGTACTTGTTTCCGATCTTCAGTCTGACAGAGACAGGAAGAGTCTGTGCCTTGCCGGTGTATCTTACTGTTTTCAGGCCTGATACTTTTGCCCTGGCCAGATCTCTTTTCTGTATAGTGAACGATTTGCCTGCAGATCCGTAATATCCGTTGATTCCCTGCACGACCGCCGTCGCCTTTCCGGCGTTTACATTGTTTTTATACTCGACTTTATAATCCTTTCCTTTAGTCAGAGTGACATACCTGCCGTTCTCTTTCACTTTGACCGTCACTGCAGGCGTGCACGGTTTTGTCGTATAGAGATATGTCGATCTCTTCAGGGTGACGCTGACTCCGCTGAATTTCTTTGCATAGAACACTTTCGTGCTGCCCGAAACGGATTCAGGTCCCCCTATCTTTTTCCACGCTGCTTCGGTTCCGTGGTAATAAACTTTTGAACAGTTATAAAATGCATAGGCTCCGATCGTCCCGAGCCCCGACGGAGCAGCTGCTTCGCTCAGCATAGAGTCTCCGTAGAAGGCGTATGCTCCGATGACGTTGACGCTTTCCGGAAGCGATACTTTTGTCAGTTTGCTGCAGTTGGCAAATGCGCGTTCCCCAATATGACGGGCGCCGTTCCCGAGCGTAACGGATGTCAGGGCATAGCATTCAGAGAAAGCATAGTCTCCGATGTATGTCGTTCCGGAAGGGATATCGAGCTTTGAAAGAGAAACGCAGTTGTAGAATGCGCAATAGCCTATATTTGCTGTATTGCTTCCCTTGAAAATCACGGTATCCAGATTATGGCAATATACAAAAGCATATTTACCGACCGAACCGATATCCTTTCCTATGACGATCTTTTTGATCTTCGACCTGTAGCTGTACCAGGGAACCGAAGAGGTGTTCGCATAGTCCGTCATGTTCCCGCTGCCTTCGATATACAGGGTATAGTTTTGATTGTCTGAAGTCCTTACGCGATATGTAGCGCGGGCACCGCAGCTTCCCTCATCAACCGTGGATGCCGCCCCGTAGATCTGCGGCTCATTTTCGACCGGCGCCGCGCCTTCAGGAGCAGCAGTTTCATCCGGACTTCCTCCGTCACTGTCTCCTCCCTGTTCTGTTATCTCTGAAGTTTCTTTATTTTCAGCATCATCGATGATTTCTTCGCTCCCGGCTTCACCGTTATCTTCAGTGTCTTCCGGCGGTTCTGCATCATCAGTGGTATCCGCTTCAATGTCTGCTTCTGATGCAGGCAGAGCAGGATCATCATAAGCGAATGCCGCTGCAGGCATATATGTAAGGATCATGGCAGCAGATAAAAGCAGCGCCCATATCCAGCGGGTTCTTTTCATTGTCATTCCTCCCCGGTCATGTGTGTTTCGCTTATTTCTTTTGCATGAAACACAGCATCAGCATATATTAATTACATTCTATCACAGCTTTTCCCCTGCCGGTCAATCCTTTATCAATTCAAAAGCGGCCCCTTTTCAGAGGCCGCCTGCGACATTACCTCATGTCGTTTGTCCGGTCATACTACTTAGTCGTGACGGCCTTTGCCGGGCTCCACGGCGAGTAATACTTTTTGCCGCTTATGGTCCTGTATGTGCGGACTCTCACATAGTATTTCTTCTTTGCCGTAAGCTTTGTGACCTTGTATGTTACCGTGGAATTCTTGGCGATCACAACTGTCTTCTTGCCTGATGTAAAGCCGGAGTTCAGCGCGTACATCACCTCATAGCCCGTTGTGTGCTTGAGGTATGTCCCCGTCGGCTTTTTGATCGTGACGGTGAACCCCTTGCTCTGCGCTGCCAGCTTTGAAATGACAGTCCCTCTCGGGATGATGACCAGGTCTGCGCTGATCGCTTTGGTGCACTTGGCATCAGTGAAGCACTTGCCGCAGTCATTGCACTTGTAGTAAAGGATATTGCCCTCTTTTGAAGCGGTCGAAGCCTTGGCTGCGATCTTTTTGCCTTTGTGTCCTTTCGGGCCTACTTCTACTATCCTTCTCTCATGGCAGTGCCAGCACATCTGCTTCATCGATCCCTTCGATGTGCAGTCCTTGTATTCAGGCACCCCTGACAGCCACAGATGATCTCTTCCGTGCGTCTTGCACGAATCATCGAGCTCTACATTGCAGTCCGCTTCTTTTTCGAGATCTTTTTCTCCGTAGTACAGTTTTGCCTCGACCCATATCCTGTCTATGCCGGCGTCTTTCATTGCCGGTCCGAAGAATGTCACCGACATCCCGTCCTTGGCAATACTCCAGCAGTCATCCGGAGGATCCGGTATCTCTTTTTCTTCCTCAGTTTCCTCATCGTATCCGTAACATTTTAAACTGTATTCGACATCGAGGGCGTCATAGTTCAGGCCTTCGTTTGTTGAAAGGCTGATGGTCCATTCCCCGTCATCGTACACATTGACGTCATGGTCTTCGAACCAGATATCGTACTGGCGGTCAAAGAACCAGTATTCAATTTCCGCATCAGTCTCATCGTTATTATATTCATCGTGATATCCGACCGTCAGATGCACAGGGAATCCCCATTCGCCCGTCCTTGCAAGGGTGAATGTATCAATGCCCTCGTATTCTTCGCCATCTTCGATGTAATTTCCGTCAGCATCTTTGACAGCAATGGCATTTTCATCAAAATCCCACTTTATCCATTCGATCTCTTCCGTCTTATAGCAGTCCTTATTGTATCCGTCCCCGCCGCCGTATTTATAGTGACGCAGCTCGAACTTCTGATTTTCGATGCTCTGTCCCACATCGAGCACCGGATTCAGGTCTCCCGGATATATGGAGTAGAATTCGCT
>CADBFL010000055.1 GCA_902793875.1 uncultured Eubacteriales bacterium
GTCTCCCGTGGACGTCATCCCCAGAAGCCCCGTGATAAGAAGAGCAAGCACGGAATACGCGGCTCCTCTGACCATGGGCCTGTCGTCGCTCCAGAAATGGCCGGCGAAGAGGACGGTGAGAAATCCCATCAGGGATACCAGGACGAGTATCCCGGCGTTCAGCGAGTCGACGGAGAATTCTATCCCGTAAGGGACAGCGTAGCCGCCTATCTCATAACTGACAGGACCGCCCTTCACGACAGTGACGAGCTGGATAACGGACATCGCAAAAGAAGCCAGCGCCGCAAGGCCGACCGCCAGGCCGCCGAGATGTCTGCTGATCCCGGTCAGCGGCAGGCTCAGAAGCGCAGCGGCAAGAGGTATTATCACTATCAGAACGGGGATGTTCTCCATCTAGATCTTCTGTTCCCTCCTGATGATCTCGTCTTCTTCTACCGTGCCGTACTTCTCCCTTATCCTCAGGAGCCTCAGGAGCAGCGAAAGACCCACTCCCGTCGTTCCGAGGCTCACCACTATCGCGGTAAGCATGAGTCCGTGCGGAAGCGGATTTATGTATTCCTCAGCTCTGACAGCCTCGCTTAAGGCCACGGGGAAGGTCCCCCCGTTCTTCTGCCCGAGGCACAGGAAAAAGAATATGACGGCGACCTGCATTATATTCATGCAGATCAGCTTTTTCATGTAATTGTTGCACACTATCATGCCCGCTGTTCCCAGTGAGAACAGTATGAATGTGAGCAGATATATTCCCTTTGCCGCCAGAAATGCGTTTACTGTCGTGAGCATCTTATCCTCTCGTGATCATCTACAGTTCGTCGTCGAACGCGATCCTTTCCCTCAGCGCGTTGATTATCGCTATTATCGTTCCCGCGACGCCTATGGTGACGCCTATCTCGACTATGGTTATCCCTATCGAATGAAGCTCCGCCTCATGCACCGGGAAAGGCAGCTTCGAGTACTGCAGGTACAGACCTCCTCCGATGAACGGCAGAAGTCCGGTCACGGCGTATATGAACGGGCCGAGGCCCGCCGTCCCGGCGGCTTTGAACTTGCCGAGCCTGAAAAGAGGCACTTCCCGCCTGCACACCATGACGTCAAGAAGGTATGTCATGCCGATCAGGGCCCCCGCCTGGAAGCCTCCCCCGAGGCTCACCTCGCCGTGGAAGAGCACGTATATTGCATATATGAGTATCAGGGCCTGGATTATCGATACCATGACGTCCTTGTTCACCGTGTTGTACATGGGTTCGCCGGTCCTCGCGTCAAAACGCCTGAAGCGCGAAGGCACGATGAGCCTCCTCTTCGGATGGTAGGCCAGTATCAGGATGACAGCGACGCCCGCAAGGAACATCACAGTCGTCTCGAACATGGTGTCGAACGCCCTGTAGTCGACTATGACGGCCGTGACCATGTTCGGCGAATTGCACTCGTCGATCGCGTGCTCTATGTAGTAATCCGAGACATGCGAATTGGGCGCCGATGCGGGATCCCCGATATCCGGCAGAATGTCGAAGAACATAAACGGCAGCGTGATCGCGGCTGTCAGCAGTAATACAGTCAGAGCCTTTCTCACTTTTCTCCCCTTCTCTTTGCGTCTCTTTTGACGGATCTCAGGATTATGATGAAGAACACCGTGGATATCACTCCGATGACCGCTTCAGTGAACGCGACGTCAGGCGCGCCCATGATTATGTACAGGAACATCGTGATGAAGCTGAAGGCGCAGTAGATCACGACGGAGACCATGAGGTCTCTGCCGAATATGATGGCTGTGGCTATCGATATGAGTCCGGCCAGCAGTATAGCTTCAATTATCAGCATCATCGGCTTTCTTCTCCTTTTTGTCCTTCTTGTATTCTCTGTATTCCTTATTGTTCATTCCGGCTATCATCATGAGGTTCGTGCCGACGGGATTGGTGATGAGTATGATGACCATCACGAGGAAGAGCTTGACGCTCATCAGGCCCGCTCCGGCCGCTGTCATCATCGATATGATGAGAAGAAGCGCGCCGAGAGTGTCTCCGACGCCCTGGGCGTGGAGCCTCGTAAAGAAATCGGGCAGGCGGATTATGCCGATCAGCGAGATCAGCATGAACAAAAGCCCCAGGGATCCGGTGATGATCACCGCTGCCTCGGCCGCATTCAGCGAGCTCAGCGCGTCCTGCAGGTTCGTCAGATTCATCTTCTTCGCCCTCCCATGTATTTTGCAAGTATGACCGATGTCACGAAGCCGAGTATCGAATAGCTGAGCGCTATGTCGATATACATGTCGACCCTGCCGTCCACGAATCCGACCGTCAGGATGAGAAGCACTATGACGGTGTTCATCGCGAAGACATAGTTAAGCTTGTTCAGAGGGTATTTCTTTCTGAACATCATGATGAGCATGATCATGAGTATGGCTATGAGGCATCCGAGCACTGCGGTCCAGAACATCTGCATCATTTTTTCTTCCTCCTGGCCCTGTACTTTCTCGGCGTGATCTCGTGCTCTATGACATCTATGCCGGCTATCTCCTCTTCGCTGAGAGGCCTGAAATCTATCTTTTCCTTATATGCCCAGGCGACCTTTTTCTGCATGCTTCCGTCGAGTAAGCCCTCCTTCAGATGCTGAGTCAGAGCGTGCACCGAATAATAGCCCTCATCGGTGATATCTATGGTGATGGTGCCCGGCGTGAGAGTGATGGAATTGGCCAGAAGCGCTCTGGCGAACGGAGAGTCGTAATCGGTCTTGAACCAGACGACCGACGGGTCCACCTTCGATCTGTTCGAAAGCGATATGCCCGCCACATATAGGGCGGATCTTATTATCTGGACGATAAGCCAGATAAGGTAAAGCAGCATCCTGAATATCCCGGCTTCGGTAAAATAATAAACGGAGCCGGTCTTCGCCCCTTTCATGCTGAGCGTCCTCATGCACATGAGCGAGATGATGATGCTTGCCGCTCCTCCGATGATGAGGAATTTCGGCTCGGTTTTCTGAGACATAACAAACCACAGTGCAAAGAGCACTGCGGCCAGTTCTATGGTGTTGAAAAACCTGCTTTTTTTCAGACCGTCTTCCCCTCGTTCTTATGAAACTACCCGTTAAGTATACATTAAAACCCGCGCAATATAAAGACGGGCTGATGAGGAGAACTCAAATGCCCGTCCGTAACACCGCGCGAAAATCGGTCGCGCGATGGGATGAAACAGCCCTTTCGGGACTGTTTTCGGCAGATTAATTAAGATACCTGAAGACTCCCTTTACCTTGCCTACGACCGTCACGTCCTCTGCGATGATAGGATCCATGTAGTCGTTCTCGGGCTGGAGCCTGATGTGTCCGTCTTCCCTGTAGAATCTCTTTACCGTTGCGCCGGACTCCATGCCGTCATTCACAAGGGCTACAACGATCTCGCCGTTGGACGCCTCCTGCGACTGCTGGACGATCAGATAGTCGCCGTCGTTGATTCCGACATTGACCATGCTGTCTCCGCTGACCGTAAGGATGAAGTTGGTGCCGCTTCCGACGAATCTCGATGGGACAGGCAGCTCGTCGATGACGTTCTGCTCGGCAAGGACAGGCTCTCCCGCCGCGACTCTCCCGACGACAGGCAGCGCTACTGTATCGAAGGATGTCTGCGTCGTCTTTAAGTATTCGTTATCGACCGGCAGCACCGTGCGCGGCTTGGCGGGATCCTTTCTGACAAGGCCTTTGTCTTCGAGCGCTTTTATGTCGCTGTGGACAGTCGAAGTCGACTTGATGTCAAGCGCTGCGCATATTTCCCTTACCGTCGGTGAATAGCCCTTGCTGGCTATGGTCTTTTTCATGAAATCCAGGATGTCGTTCTGACGCTGTTCGCTCTTTTTCATGATGGTATCTCCCTGTTTTACCTGTACCTGTGATCAGTCAGATCGTTGATGTTAAGCTCGTGTCCGTATTCGTTCCAGTCGTCATATATGCGGCCGGTCTGTCTGATGATTATGTCTCCGACTATGCCGTCCACCTTTGCGAAAGGAAGCGTCTTGTGATATGTGATCTTGCTGCCGTCTCTCTCGAAGACGAAGCCCGTCCTGAACCTTTCTTTCTCGAGAGGGTACCTGTACTCGCATATCTCGGATATCAGTTTGAAAAGATTGTCGTTCTCCGTGTCGAAGACGTTCTCGAGAGTCAGGAACGAATAATTGGCCCTGAGCTGTATCTCGTGCCCTCTGAACCTGTCGAGGAACTTCAGAAGTTTCTCTTTTGTTGCAGGGTCCTTTGCGTCCTCGAACACCACGCAGTTTATCCGTGTCCTGAACTTCAGAAGGCCGAATATCTCATCCGGGCACTCCTTCACATAGTGCTTCAGGTGTCTTGAGACGTTGATGCAGCTGATCCTGTCCGCGTATCTGTTGAGCACGGACGCGACATCCTCTATCGTCTGCCCCTCTCCCACGGGAAGGGTCGTATTGATGTATATGTGATGCCCTTCTTCGATGTGGTCGAGTATGTCCTGCAGAGCGTCAAGCTGCGCCAGAGGCTCCCCTCCCGTCAGAACGATATCGTTGTGCGGGAATATTCTGTTCATGAGGTCGAGAGACCTGTAGCATCTCTCGAGATCGAATCCCGAGGTGTCTCTGTATTCCTTCTTGTTGACGCAGAACGGACACGCGTTGTTGCAGTCATACGGAACGAACATGGTGACCGTCGGGCCGACCTTCGGAAAATCATTTTTCATACTGCTGCATCCCTGCCGAAGGGCTTTTCATGCCCCTGCGGCTGCCTAAATAGTGTGTTTCTGTATAGAGTATAGCATCCGAACAACTGTTTGTAAACAGTTTATATTCAGGCGGTGCCGACGACTCCGATGATGATCTTCTCTTCGCCGTCCTCCGTGAACATCCGGGCTCTGAGCCTCCTCGGCTTTGGGGTCCCTCCCATCATGAGCCGGTACTCCATCGTCAGCTCTCCGTCCGCCCTGATCTTTCCGATCAGGTTATCTTTCCGAAGTGCTGCTGCGAACCGGTCCGCATCATCAGGGTGCACGAGCCTGCGGCCGTTTTTCTCCGAATCCCCGTAGAAGTCCTCTCCCTCCTTGGATACGCCGAGCTGTTCGAATTCGCTTGTAGCGCTCGACTCGATATACCTGCCTGTCTCAGGCTCTACGATGTACATCACTTCGAAGTCATCCGTCAGCGCGCGGATCCTGTTGTACATCTTCTGCTCCTGCATCAGCTTCTCGATGGCCTTGCGCTGGTTCATCTGCAGATTCACATTGCTCACGCCTATGATGATATGCCTTTCATCGTCCGACATGCGCGTGATCTTCATGCTGACGTATATTGGGCTGCCGTTTTTCAGCAGGCGGTAATCGAGACTGAATGATTTCTGGCTGTCGAGCGTGCTTATGATCTTCTCCTTGGTGAAGGCGTCGACAAAGCGCTCCCGGTCCTCTTCATGCAGATACACGCTGGCGTCTCTCCTGGCCTTGGCAAAGAAATCCGTATCGTGTCTCTCGACCGCTATGCTGTCTCTGCCGGCGTCCGAAGAGTACTCGATGAAATCATCCGTCTCAAGATCGACATAGAACAGATTGAAATAGTCGGACGCCAGAGCCCTGGCTATATTGGCGTAGGTGATCTCCTCCGAAGCATCAGTCACCGCGAGGATCGCCAGGGCTACAGCCGTCGTGCCGTCTCCGGCGTTCGTGGCTATCGTCCTGAGGAAGGTGTGCACGGTGGAGCCGTCCGGTATTTTTTCGTCGACTATCATGCCGTTGCGCGTCCTGCTGCATTCCTTCACCTTGTCGAGGAATTTCATTCCTATCCCCTGCGGTTCAGTGCTGAATTCGGCGATCCTGCGGGGCAGTGTATATCCGAAAGCCTCCTCGACGAACTCGCGGTACGACTGACTGGATCTCAGGAAGCGGGCTTCTTCCCCTCTGACCTCGATTATCGCCGTCGGCAGAGTATTGAAGTAATGCTTCAGACTGCTGCTGTCCCTGCTGGCTATCATCGACAGGTCGTACATGTTTATGCGCCCGAGCGTCGAATAATACTCCTTCTCGTCCGGATACTCGAAACCTATCTGCTTTCCCTCTGCAAACTTTTTCATCAGCTCGTCGAAAGGCAGCGGGCGTTCGTAGTAGTAGCCCTGTATCTTCGAGCAGCCTATCTCTCTGAGGAACCAGACCTGCTCCTCCCTTTCGACTCCCTCGCATATCGTGTCCAGTCCGAGGGCGTTCGCCATCTTCATGAGCTCGGTAAGTATTATCCTGGTCTCCTCGCCCTTGTCGAACTGCTGCATGAAGTGCATGTCGAACTTGATCAGGTCGAACCTGATGTTCTGAAGAACGTCCAGCGAGGAATAGCCCGATCCGAAGTCGTCCATCCACACTGCAAATCCCAGGTCCCTGAAGCGCTCCACCTGTGCCTTGATAAAGTCGAAGTCGCGAGCGACAGTGCTTTCCGTGATCTCTATGTTTATGGCTGAATGGTCCATGCCTGCGTCATCAACGCGTTTTGTGATCTCTTCGATGATATCGCAGGTCTCGAAGTCCCTTCTTGAGAGGTTCACGGAGATAGGGTTGGTCTCAAGACCCCGTTCTTTCATGATCCTGGTCTTTTCGAGGGCCTGTTCGACCATGTAAAGGTCGAGTTTATATATGAGTCCGGCGTCCTCGAGCACCGGCACGAAAAGATCAGGCGGCAGCATGCCTTTTTCCGGGTCGATCCAGCGTGCAAGAGTCTCCTCATCGCAGACCTTGCCGTTTGTCGATCTGACTATCGCCTGATAGTAAGGCACGATCCATTTCTCTTCTATGGCTTTGTCTATGTTCTCAATGATATAGCGGCTGACGCGCGACTCATAGAGCATGTCCTCATCGAAATACTTTATGCCGGATGCATATTCGCTGCGAAGCGAATCGCATGCATACTTGGCTCTGTCGCATGCGGCGCTCACATCGACCGGCTCCATGCTCCGGAAGTACACGCCCGCCCTTATCGCAAGGCCTTCGTTTCCGTGCATGTCCTTCCATTCCCTGAAGACGTTGCCCAGCCTTTCTTCAAGGCCCTCTTTCGCGGTTACAGCGGCGAAATGGTCCTCTCCCATGCGGCTGCATCTTTCATTTCCGAAATGCTTCGCAAGAAGAAGCGCGAACGACACAAGGAGCTCGTCTCCTTTCTTGTAGCCGTACTTCGCATTGTAGTGCTTCATTCCGCTAAGGTCTATGAAGAGCATCGCCGGATCGCCGCCGTCTGCGCTGATGGCTTTCTGCGCCGACTCGGCCAGATCGAAAAAGCATGTCATGTTGGGAAGCCCCGTCAGATAATCATACCTGCCCGATCCCATGATGCTCTGTTCGCGCATGGCCTCGCTCAGAAGGTCTTCGGCTCCGTCCCTGCCGGACAGATCCTCCTCATCGTATATCCCTTCGTCCGTATACCATACGATCGCGAGTCTTTCTCCGTCAGCGGTATCGAAATGCTCTCCCCTGGCGTGGACTATCATGTAGTCCGATGTCCCCGGCTTTCTGCTCCGGTACATCACGCTGTATCCGCCGCTGCCCGAAATAAACTCAGCTGCAGCCTCTGCCAGCACGGCCGCGTCATCTGGATGCGTATCGTCGTACATGTTGCTGTCCATGTCCTGATGCGCCTTCCCGCGGTCGGCATAGCCGAAAAGCTCACAGAAGCCGTCCGAAATGACGATCGAAACCACCCTTCTGTCCAGGGACTGAAAAATGGCAAAAGGGATCTTCGATCTCTCCAGCACTCTTCGTTCAGTTTCCGGATACTCGTATCTGCCCATTACCCATCACCTCTGCTTTAACGTTTTCAGCATACCTATCCGAACAGCGCTCCCGCCCCGTAAGTGACCGTAGTGACTATGACGCCCGCTATGATCACACCGAGTATTATGGCAGGCATCGCGTTTTTCAATCTCATGTCCATCATCGCGGCTACCAGCGCCCCTGTCCAGGCTCCCGTGCCCGGCAGAGGTATCGCCACAAGAACGACAAGGCCCCAGAACTTGTATCTGTTCACGACCTCCTGGTTTTTTTCGGCCTTGGCCTCCAGTTTCCTGACCATGCGGTCGAGCCACTCGCTCTTCGTCCTGAGCCACTCGAAGACCTTGCGCGTGAACACTACCAGAAACGGTATCGGCACGAGATTGCCTGTGACTGCTATTATGAAGGCCGCCGGCACGCTGAGACCCGAGATGACACCGTAGGGTATCGCTCCTCTCAGTTCTATGACCGGCACCATCGCCATGAAAAATGTGATCAGTGCTTCTTTAATCATTCTTATCCTTCCGTAAGGAAAGCCTTGTATCCTTTATATGATTCGTAAAGATCCGACTTGCTGATGGCTTCCCACGGAGCGTGCATAGAAAGTACCGCGATGCCGCAGTCTATGACCTGCATGCCGTAGAGGGCCAGTATGTAAGCGATGGTCCCTCCGCCGCCTTCATCGACCTTTCCCATCTCAGCCGTCTGGTATGCGACTCCGTGCTTATCCATGATCTGCCTGAGGCGGGCGATGTATTCGGCGTTCGCATCGTTGGAACCGGATTTGCCTCTCGCGCCGGTATATTTGCAGAACGTAAGTCCGTGCCCGAACATCGCGGAGTTCTTCTTTTCGAATTTGGAGGCATACAGAGGATCGAACGCCGCGGTGACATCAGCGCTGAGCATGCGGCTGTTGCGCATGCATCTTCCGAGTTCGGTCTCGCTGCTGATGCCCATGCTGAACAGGATCTCTCTGACCATGTATTCGAAGAAATACGACTCCATTCCGGTCGCGCCGAGGCTGCCTGTCTCTTCCTTGTCTACAAAGAGCGCGCAGGATGTGGTCTTCGGCTTATCCACTTCCATCATCGCGGTCAGTTCAGGGAAAGCGCAGCATCTGTCATCGTGGCCGTAGCCGAGTATCATGGAGCGGTCGAATCCTGCCTCCCTCGCCTTTCCGGCCGGCACTGCTTCGAGTTCGGCAGAGATGAAATCGTCCTCCTCGATGCCGTACTCGTCCTTAAGGAGTTTTAATACCGCGGCCTTGACTGCATCTTTTTCTTCTCCTTCAAGCGGCCTGGATCCGACCAGTATGTCGAGATTCTCTCCTTCCACGACTGTGGATCCCGGTTTCTCAAGCTGTTCCTTGGCGATGTGGATCAGAAGATCGCTGACGAAAAACACAGGGTCTCCGTCTTTTTCGCCTATGCTGATCGTGATCTTTGTGCCGTCCGGTCTGACAACGACCCCGTGAAGAGCCAGCGGCATTACGACATAATGGTATTTCTTGATCCCTCCGTAATAATGCGTGTCGAGATATACCAGCTCATCAGATTCGTAAAGCGGATTCTGCTTTATGTCGAGTCTCGGCGAATCTATGTGGGCGCCGACGATGTTCATGCCGTCGTTTACGATATCCTCTCCGATATTGAACAGCATCACGGCCTTGCCCATGTTTACTGCATAGACCTTGTCGCCCCTGCCGAGCTTTTCGCCCTTTGCCGTCACTTCGGCAAGATCCCTGTATCCGTGCTTCTTCGCTGTTTCGACGATAAGCTCCGTGCACTCGCGCTCGGTCTTTCCTCTGTCAAGGAACTCCATGTAGCCGGCGCTGAGTTTTTCGAGCTTCTCAATGTCCTCTTTCCCGTAAGTCGTCCAGACGTTATCGTGTATCATTATTCCCTCCGTCATCGAATTTCTGTTCTATGCAGCCTGATATATGTAAAGTTTTCTTTACATTGCGATCAGGGCGCATAATAACGCATATATTTTACCACAATTACCCGGTCCCCGCACAGAAAAACTGCTCCGCCGGAGCGGAGCAGTTCACGGTTTTGTGCTATAGAAAACCTTATTCGTGGTCGGCGTTCACCTTACGCTCCACATACGAAGTATGCAGCAGGTGGTGCGCCTTGTGGCTTCCGTACGACTCAAGATACTCGTCGTAGAGCTTCTTGATGCTCGGGTTCTCGTGAGATCTTCTCAGAGGCCTGTCGGCATCGAGGTCGTAAAGACCCTTTGCCCTGACTTCGCGAACATCGATGAAGTTCTTGATGTTCGAAGGAACGATAGGCTGTCCGCCGCCGTTCACGCAGCCGCCCGGGCAGGCCATGATCTCGATGAAGGTGTAGTCCTTCTCGCCGGACTTGACCAT
>CADBFL010000056.1 GCA_902793875.1 uncultured Eubacteriales bacterium
GGATCGACGACGGACAGCTTCGATGAGGAGAAGCTTGCTTTCACATACATGAACGCCGGATACACGGGCTATTACAATAACGGCGAAAGCGACGAGATATCCGAGGACGAGGAGCTGACGGCAAGCGTTATCGAGATATACAAAAACCGCATCGTGATCACCAGATACGATGCGGACGGAGAGCATGCTCTCAGAGCGGACGGCAGAGCCGATCCGTACAAGGGAGGCATAGACGAAGGTCTCATCGGGCCCGAATACTACAGCAGCAGGATGGAGAGCCCCGCCGAGATCAGAAGAACCGCTGCGAACTAGTCCTTCTTCGCTTTCTGCTGAGCTTTCATGTATTCGGCTGTCCTGTCGACAAGCTCCGGCGAATCATAGATCAGCTGCACATCGCCGGATGAGATCATCTCTTCGGAAAGGCTGCTAAGCGCTTCGTAATACGCGGCGGCCTCGTCCCACTGCTTTCTGACAGGGGCGTCAAGCTCTGACGGCTCCACTCCCATTATCTTTACTATGTAATCGCCGAGGTATTCGGTTATCTTTATCTGGCCGCGGGTGTTCGTATGTCCGCGGTTGTACCAGTCTGTATCCTCCCTGAGACCTATCTCATAGTATTTTTTCTGAAGATCGAGAGTATTGCATCCCTTGCTCTTCGCGAGCTTCAGAACGCTGTTCATTCTCTTGTTTGCGTCGAAGTCTTCAGAGTACTGCATGTTGGACGGATACTTGACGAAGAGAATGTCCACGTCCTGGCTCCTGCAGTAGTCGATGAAGTCCGTTATGATCTTTTCCGTGTTTTTATCCAGCTCTATGGTATCCGAGGTAAAGCAGGCCTTGTCCAGACGATCGAAGTGCTCTGCGTCCGTGATGGTCTCGAAACCCTTCAGAGGCGATGGGCCGTAATCCTCTATCGCGAGACGCTCCTCCAGCGACGGGATGTTGCCCGCCACGTTGGTGTGATATCTGATAAACGGGAAGGTCAGGCTGACTGTATCGCCCGCGTTCATGTTTTTGCTCGCTTCAGACGCCATCCTGATCTTAAGAGGCGACAGAGGCATCGTGCTGCTTATTATGTAAAGAGGGCCCTTCCGCACGGTCTCAGCGTCGTAGCCTCCGCCGAATATGTCGACGACGACCAGCCTCGGCTTCTGCGTGCGCAGTATGTTCTGCATGGCAGGCTTCCACATGTTGCAGGATGAGCCGCTCAGCGCATACGGGTATGAGGTGAAGCCGAATTTTTCATAGGCGTATCCGGACGCAAAACCGGAATAGGTAGGACTTGAGCCGAGCATGATGACATCGATGCTGTCCTCCGGCTCCTTCTCAAACTGTATGGCGCGGGTCAGATCCGAGGTGACAGGTATGCAAAGATAGCGCTGCAGGAATGACAGCATCACGAGCAGGATGAGAAGAAACAGGGCGACTGCGGCCGCTCTTTTACGCACGGTATTCTTTTTTGTTTCTGCTGCAGCTGTATTTTCGCTCAAAACTATCCCTTTCCGTTATGTCCGTTATCAGAACTGCATGTATATGAACTCGGCCGGATCAAAAGCAGGTCCGTAGGTGCCCAGCAGAAGGACCGCCGCCGTCAGGGCGAGCAGCGCCAGCCACTGTATCAGGCCGCTTCGTCTTTCAAGAAGCTCGGCAGGCGTGTCGAGAGATGTCTTCTCCAGCCGGATGCTCATGTAAAGGAGCACGACGGCCCCGAACGCTATCGTCAGGTACTGCATTTTGCGAAGTCCGAGAGACCCGAGCTGCGACATGAAGAGCTGAGTGTTCTGGTCGGTTATCATGAGGCGCATCATCTGCATCGCGTTGGTAAAGTTGTCGGATATGTCGAACACATAGCCGACGAGCACGATGAGAAAGGTCCTCGCCATCTGGAAGAGCTTCCACCATGCGGCGCCCGCGTTGATGTGAAGCGTCCTGCGGGCTTTGTCGTACACCGGGCCTATGAGGGCCGAGATCATTATTATGAGGCCGTTCCATACGCCGAATGCGATGTATTTGCTGTTGGCTCCGTGCCATATGCCTACGAAGAGGAATACTATGAATGAAGCCATGGCGGTCGTGAACACCTTCGAGACATGTCTGCCTGCGGCGGTCTTCCCGAAAGAGGACCGGGATATCGCTTCGCTGATGCGCTTCGCCGCTCCCGACATGGCGACAGGATAGAACACGTAGTTCTTCATCCAGGCGCCCAGGGTGATATGCCATCTTCTCCAGTATTCGCTTATCGATCTTGAGAAGTACGGCTGGCGGAAGTTCATCTCAAGGTCGATGCCGATCACGCGGCAGATGCCCCGGGATATGTCGATGCCTCCGGAAAAATCAGCGTAGAGCTGAAGGGCGTACAGCAGCGATATGAATAGCACCATGGTCCCGCCGTAGGCTTCGGTCTCTGCAGTGCCGTGGATGCCTCCGTTGGTGTAGTACGACTTGATCGCTATCCATGCGGTGTCCGCGATCACGAGCTTCTTGAACAGCCCCCAAGTGATTATCATGATCCCGTGCTTGAAGTTGATCCATTCCGGGTCGTGAGGCTCAATGAGCTGGTCGTGAAGCTTTGAATATGAGCTGATCGGTCCCTGTATTATCTGAGGGAAGAACGACACGAAGAGAGCGAATTTGAATATGTTCCTTTCAGGCTCGACTGTCTCTCTGTACACATCGATCAGGTAGCCGGTGGCGATGAAGGTGTAGAAGGATATTCCAAGCGGCAGCAGCAGACGGATCTGCGGAGCGCTTTCGGCGGATGCGCCGATGATCGAGGCGATGCTTCCGGAAAGGAAGTTGAAATACTTGAGCATGAAGAGTATGCCGAAGTTCAGGACGAGAGTCGCTGTCAGGATGCGCTTGCGCTTTTTGCCCGCGGCATCCTTGTACGCCTTTTTCTCTTCTTTCGTCCACTCGCCCTTCATGGCTTTGACGGTCTCTTTCGTCTTTTCGGAGACTGAGGCCATCTTGTTGGCCGCAAGCCATATCGTCACTATGGTTATGATTATGAAGGCGGAATACCTGAAGCTGTTGTAAACATAAAAAAAGCATCCGGCCAGAAGCAGGATAACCCACCTGTATTCCTTCTTCGGAAACACAAAATATATTACGCCGCTGATCACGGCGAACAAAGCAAACGGCAGTGATGTCAGAGCCATTCGGTAAGATCCTCCGGTTGATTGAACTGCGCAGTTTCGATCCTGCTCCTCATCAGATGAAGACGGCCGTCTTTATCGAGCATGAATATGCCCGGCAGGTCTCTCGAAAGGAACATCGAGAAGCCCTCGTATACCGAGTAGGCTCCGGTCCTGTGGAAGACGAGCCGGTCGCCCTCGCTGAGGCCGGTGAACGCAGCGCCTCTTGCGATGACGTCAGCCGTCGTGCAGAGGCTGCCGCAGAGCGTCCATTTTTCCTCTTCGGCGTCAGAGCCGGCGCTCCCTATGTGAGTGATCACGGGGATCTGCATTCCCTGTATCTGTCCGTCGTATTTCATCTGGTGCAGGCCGCCGTCGAGTATGGCGTAATGCGCTCCGTCGTTGAACTTGGTATCCACCGCTGTCGTGACATACCAGCCGCACGGAGCAGCGAAGAACCTTCCCATCTCGACCGTGAGCTGAACTCTCTGCGAGAACTCGCGTATGCAGCCGGATATCTCGCCGAGACGGGCTTTTTCCTTTTCGTCCGCGTCGTCGGCAAAGTAGTCGACCGCAAGCCCGGTGCCGTATTCCACGCGTTCAGCTCTGAAGCCGAGCTCAGCCTCGAGCTCATCGAGCAGCTTTCCGAGGCGCGCGATCTCTTTGATGATCTCTTTTGGCCTGGACTTCTGGGTGCCCGTGAAATAGTGGATGCCTTTGATATCCGTCCCCGGATATGACGACCTGTCTGCGATCAGACGGAAGACATCGCTTTTATCCATGCCGAACTGGCTCTCGCACGAGAGGCGGACCAGCACCTCGGCCGTGACGCCGCGCTCAGACGCCGCCCTGCTTATGAACTTAAGATGGTTTTCGCTTTCGGCTGTCAGTATCCTGACTCCGTAATCCATCGCGACATCGACTTCATGCTGAGACTTGTTGACGCCCGAGAATATGATCTTCAGGGGATCGATGTGAAGAGCTCTGCATATCTCGAGCTCGCCCGGACTGCAGACCTCGATCTTCGAGAAGGCGTCAGGCAGCACGGCAAGCAAAAAAGGATTTGCCTTAATCGAATAGCAAATGCCGGTGTTTTCACCGAAGGCTTCCTTCACCATCTCCGCTCTTTCTGCGAAGGCCTGCGCTGAAAAGATATACGCAGGGGTCGGGACCTCCCTGCATGCCTGTCTGAGAGCGTTCTGCAAGTCTTTACTCCTCGTCCTGAAGCTTTTCGATCAGAGCGTACATTGCCTCTGCGGAGTCGAAATTCTCCGGCACGAGGTTAGCCGGTCTGATAGTGATGTCGAACTCGTCGTTGAGCGTGCTGACGAGCGATATGATATCGAATGAATCGAGTATGCCGTCGGTAACGAGAGCCTTCTCGTTCTCAAAATCAACGTCCGGTCTGAGATCCTTCAGGATCCCCATCAGTTCTTCCATAACAGTTTCCTTTCTTATCTTATTTTATCCTGTCCTGAAGCTCCTTCATGGCGATCTTGCCGTTCGGCAGATGCGGCATCTCGTCGAGAGCCACGATCCTGCGCGGCACCATGAATGCCGGCATGTCCGCCCTGAAGCGCATGGTTATCTCTTTTGCTGTCTGGTCTCCCGCATAGAACAGATAGATCAGCTCGTGAGCCTTGTCGTATAAAGAAGCGCACTCGGTGACGCCGTCGACGGTAAGGGCGTAGGCTTCCACCTCGGCCAGCTCGACCCGGTGTCCCATGTGCTTGACCTGTCTGTCCTTGCGCCCGTGGAAGTACAGCTCGCCGTCTTCGCCGATATGACCGAGGTCGCCCGTCAGGTATATCGTCTCCGGGTAGTCGCTGTTGAGCGGGTTGCGGATGAAGACCTTGTCAGTCTGGTCCTGCGCTCTGTAGTATCCGATCGCAAGGCACGGACCCTTGACGCAGATCTCGCCTGTCTCGCCTTCCGCCGCCGCGGCATATTTGCCGCTTTCTTCGTCACGCGTGAGAAGGAGTATCTGGTAATGCTTGTACGGCTTTCCAATCGGAAGCACCGTATCGTCGGATACTTTGCCCTTCAGAGTGTAGTATGTGCACGAAGCTGTCGCTTCGGTAGGTCCGTACTGGTTTATGAACGTCACGTCCGGGAGATTGTCCTGCCAGATCCGCAGATATTTATTGGAAATGACAGATCCCGAGAAGACGATGACCCGGAGGTGCTCCGGCCTGACGTCCGCGAAACCTCCGAGCTTGGCCGGTATCTCGAGTCCGGCGGCGCTCCAGCAAAGGGTCGTTACTTTGTATTCGTTCAGAGTATTGAAGAGCGCGTCGGGCATGGCGAATTCGTTCTTCGGAATCATCACCGTCATGGCTCCAGTCATGACCGGCAGGTACATGTCCCTGACCGCAGCTATGTAATCGAGCGGGGCCTGGTTTCCGATGACGTCCTTTTCGTCAAGCTCTATCACCTCGTTCAGCCCTTCGAGATAGCAGATCAGCGAGCGGTGGGAGGTGAGAACTCCCTTCGGAACGCCCGTCGATCCCGAGGTGAAGATCATGTACAGAGGCGAGGACTCCGTCACGGACGCCTCTCTGGCGCAGACGAGCTCAGCATCGGCGGGAGCGTTAAGTATATCCTCCATCACTGCGATCTCGCAGCCGCCTGACAGAGCTTCCGCGATCGCAAGATGCTCTCTGTCGGCTATCATGAGCGCAGGCTCCGCCACGCCCATTATCTGCCTGAGCCTTGCTTCGGGCATGTCTCCGTCCATCGGAGCATAAAAACAGCCCGCGCGCGCTACTCCCATGTAGCAGGCAGGTGTGTATGGATGACGGCCCGTCATCACCGCGACCGGACGCTCGATATCCGAGCGCTTTGCGACCCATGTCGCGACCGATGCGGAATAACGGTCAAGCTCTTCGAATGTTACGGTTTCTCCGTTGCCGGAGTAGACGGTCCTGCTGCCGTGAACAGACGCAGACCGCCTGATCCAGTCAAATATTTCAGATGCCATGATCAGCGTTCCTTACGTGAGATTTCAATGACAAAATAATACAATAAGACGCCGTATATTTCAAGGAAACAGGGGCTTACCGGCTGCTTCCGACGAGCGCCTCCATCCTTCTGACAAGGGCCGGAGAGTCTCCGACATCCTCGATCTTATTATCGCGTATCTCTTCAAGCGTCATGTCGCGGAAGGCGTTCCACCAGACGACCGCTTCATCCCAGGCGGCTTTGTCGCTTTCGCTCAGCTCTGACGGACCGATGCCCATCTCGTCCTGTATGTATCTGCCGAGAAATTCCGTGATCTTGATCTGCCCGCGGGTGTTGGCGTGCCCGTGGTTGTAGAAATCCCTGAGCTCTTTGAGATGCATGTCGTTGAAGTGCTTCTGCATGTTCAGCGCTCCGCAGCCGTTCTCCCTTGCGATCTCGAGTATGCGGTTGGCGCGCAGGTTCATCTCGAGCTCCTCAGGATAATCATCCGAAAGCACCATAGGGTACTTCACGAAGAGGACTTCAAGGTCTTCGGACTTGCAGTAATCTATGAAGTCCAGGATGATCTTTTCGTTCTTCTCGTCCAGCGGGGCTGTTTCATCGGTAAAGCTGGCGGGATCGACCGGCATGAGCCAGCGGCTCCTCGTATGCGTGTTGACTCCCTTGAGAGGGGACGGCCCCGAGAACTCGAGAACGAGTCTGTCGGGAAGGTCCTTGATGCATGCCGGAACGTTGTTGTGATACTTGATGAACGGGAAGAGGAAGCTCTCCTCGCTGGTATCCTCGACCAGACTGCAGGACTCGGCTATGGAATCGAGCTTTTCTTCCGAAAACGCCGTATGGCTGTAGACTATCGACAGCTGGTTGCTGCGCGTATCGATCAGATCCCTTTCATACGCGCCGCCGAATACGTCGACGACGATGAGCTTCGGTCTCTGGGTGTCGAGCGCGTCCTGAACGGCGGGCTTCCACATCGTGCTGGTCGCTCCGCCTATGGCGTAAGGGTACGAGGTGAAGCCGAATTTCTCATAGGCGCATGCTGAAGAAAAGTCGGAGTATGTGGCGCTCGAACCGACCAGCAGCACATCGATGCTGTTTTCAGGCTCCTTGTGGAAATTGATGGTCCGGATCTCGTCGTACGAGAAAGGGATGCACATGAATCTCTGCATGAACCACACCGAAAACAGAAGGCCCGCGATCATCAGGAGGATCGCCGCGGTCCGTCTGCCGTAAGGCTTTTTATTCTGTTTTTCGTTCACTTCTGGCTTGTTCATAAAGTCGTTTTGTCATGCGCAGCCTGTGATCGCAGGATCAGAACTGCATGTATATGAAGTCGGCCGGATCGGACATAGGTCCGTAGACTCCGACGATGAGTATGCATAAGAGAAGCAGGAAAAGCGCTGCCCACTGAACGAGACCCGGACGCCTTTCGAGCAGATCGGCGGGGGTGTCGAGGGAGAGTTTCTCGAGCCTGATGCTGAAATACAGAAGCACGAGGGTGCAGAACGCCACAGCGGCGTATTCCTGCTTTGTGAGCCCGAGCGTGGAGACCTGATCGCGGAATGCCGAAAGCGACTGGTCCGTCAGCGTGAGCTTCAGCATCTGCAGCGCGTTGGTGAAGTTCTCGGCTATGTCGAAAACGTATCCGACCAGCACTATGATGAAGGTCCTCAGCATCTGGAAGAGCTTCCACCACGCCGCGTTTTCGTTTATGTGAAGAGCGGTCCTTGTGCTGTCATAGACCGGACCGAGCATGGCCGAAAGCATGATTATGATGCCGTTCCACAGGCCGAAGCCGATGTAGCGACTGTTGGCCCCGTGCCATATGCCGATAAGCATGAAGACTATGAACGAGGCCATGGCGGTGGTGAACACCTTCGACAGGTGCTTTCCCGCCGGGGTGGCGCCGAAGTCCGACTTTGCGATGCCCGAGCTTATGCGCTTCGAAAGATCGGACATGGCGATCGGATAGAAGACGTAGTTCTTCATCCATGCGCCGAGGGTGATGTGCCACCTGCGCCAGTACTCGCTTATCGATCTTGAGAAATACGGCTGGCGGAAGTTGGCCTCGAGCTGTATGCCCAGCACCTGGCAGATGCCGCGCGATATGTCGATGCCGCCCGAGAAGTCCGCGTAGAGCTGAAGGGCGTACAGAAGCACTATGAAGAGCACCGCGGTGCCTCCGTATCCGGCGAATTCCTCTCCTTCGATAAAGCCGCCGTGTATGCCGCCGTTGCTGTTGTACGCCTTGATGGCGATCCAGACCCTGTCTGCGATCACGATCTTCTTGAAGACGCCCCAGCTGATGTTCATGATGCCCTTCTTGAAATTGTCCCACTCGGGGTCGTGCGGCTCGATGAGCTGATGCTGCAGCTTTCCGAACTGCGAGATAGGACCCTGTATTATCTGGGGGAAGAAGGACACGAAGAGCGCGAATCTGAAGAAGTTCTTTTCGGGTTCGACCGTGTCTCTGTAAACATCGATCAGGTAGCCTGTCGCGATGAAGGTGTAGAACGAGATGCCCAGCGGCAGCAGAAGGTGTATCTGCGGCGCGTCATCGGGCGAGCCTCCGAGCAGAGATGCTATGCTCCCCGAAAGGAAGTTGAAATACTTGAGCATGAAGAGTATGCCGAAGTTCAGCAGCAGTGTCGCGGCAAGGAGCCTGCGGCGCCTTTTCGCCGAAGCATCCTTGCATGCCTTGCGCTGCTCCTTCGACCAGTCCTCCTTGTGCGATCTGACTTCGGCCTTCGTCTCTGCGCTTATGTCCGCCATCCTGCGGGCCGCAAGATAGACCGTGATCATGGTTATGAGTATGAACGCCGAATAGCGGAAGCTGTTGTAGACATAAAAAAAGCCGCTCGCGATAAGAAGCACTACCCAGCGGTACTGCTTCTTCGGCAGAGCAAAGTATATTATGCCCGTGATCAGGGCGAAAATCATGAAAGGGACTGAAGTCAGCGCCATGTAAAACGTTCCTCCGGGATATCTGATTAATATTACACTAAAGCCCCCTCCTATTCAAGGAAACAGCACACACTGTTAGTTCCCCTTAACGGGGACAGCCCCCGTTAGACGGTGCTAACGCCCCTCCGAAGATTATGCTTGAGAGCGGGTCCGTCGGAATGTAAAATGAAGGCATGAAAAAAAGGATATACAAGTACGACAACATAAAAGCGTTTCTCATTTTCCTTGTGGTCATAGGCCACATGACGACGGACTACGTGTCCGACTCCTTCCTGGTCAGATGGACGACGCTGTGGATATACACATTCCACATGCCGGCCTTCGTGTTCATGTCGGGGCTCGTGCACAAGCGATATGTCACCGCAGACAGGCTGGAGGCTGTGCCGGGAGGACAGACAGGCATGCGCTGGGACAAGTTCTGGGGATTCTTCCTCTGCGGCTACGGCCTGAAGATATTCCTCCAGTTCACCAGGACCCTGATGGGGCAGAACCCGACCTGGCACTGGATAGAGGAGCCGGGCATACCGTGGTACCTCTTCGTCATGGCCGAGTACGAGCTGCTCTTCTATCTGATGAGGAGGACGGACGGAAAGGTGAAGCCGGGCGTAATGATAGCCGGATCCTTCGCTCTGAGCGCGGTCATAGGCTATTTCCCGTTCATAGGGGACGCCTTCTGCCTCGCGAGGATGATAAACTTCCTGCCGTTTTACATGATCGGCTACTATCTTGACGCAAAGACATTCCCGCAGCTCATAGACAAAACGAAGTACAAAGTGACGGCTGCCGTGATACTGATCGCATCAGTCACTGCGTGTTATCTCGGGCCGTGGGACATGTACTCGTGGAGGAAGTGGTTCACGGGCAGGCGCTCGTATGAATTCCTCGAGGACATCTTTCCGGGCACGTTCGGCTGGGCGTGGCTCATCAGGCTCGGTGTATGGGCCGTTGCCTTCGCCATCGCCATGTCCGTTGTGATACTCATGCCGGACAGGGAGCTCGGATATATCACTGCGACAGGAGGGAGGACGCTCAACGTCTACTTCTGGCACAGGCCTTTATGCTACCTGTTCAGGAACTGGGCGGTGCTGCCTAAGCTGTACATGCTCTTCGGAGGGACGTATAACGCGGCTGTCGCGGGACAGGTCAGGGGACACGCCTTCGTCACTGACGGAGGGCCGATGCTTGCGGCCTACGCAGTCTACCTTATAATAGGCGCCGCGATGACAGCCTTCTTTGCGCTGAAGGTGTTTGAGCACCCGTGCAAAGAGCTGATGGCGCTCGGCGCGAAGATCGCATTCATCGGAAAGAAAAAAGAGCAATAGATGGACAGAGAAAGAAGAACCGGCAGAAACATAAAAAAGGGAAAAAAGAGGAAGAGCGCAAAGTACAAGAGGGTACGGGCCTTCCTTTTTCTTGTCATGACAGCCGTTCTGGTCTGCATGCTTTTCACAGGCAGGACAAGAACGCCGACAAGAAGCTGCCGCCGTACAGCATCACGAAGATACTGACATGCTATCTGGCGATAAAGGAGCTCGATCCGGATCAGGTCGTGACCGTATCCGCATACGCGGCGACGCCGCTTGAGGACGGCACGACCATATATCTGAAGGAAGGCGAGAAGATCAGCGTAAGGGACCTGCTTTACGGAGCGATGCTCGAATCCGGCAACGACGCTGCGACGGCGCTCGCCGAGGCCGTTTCGGGCAGCGAAAAGGAATTTGCCGGTCTCATGAACGAACAGGCGGCGGAGTGGGGCTGCGAAAACACGCATTTTGTGAACGCGAACGGCTGGGAGGATAAAGACCACTACACGACGGCGCACGACATGGCAGTCATCACTTCAAAATGCTTTGAGAGCAAGGAGCTCCGCAAGATCGCGATGACCGTCGAATACGAGATCCCCGCCACGAACATGAGCGAAGCGCGCGATCTTGTCAGCCATACCCTTACCGGGAGAAAGACTCTGGACGAACATGTCACCGGCGGCAAGACGGGAGCGTGGTCGGACACCGACGCGTCGCTGGCTGTCGCGTTCAGCAAGGACGGGATCAACGGGTCCGCGGTCGTGCTCAGGTCGCTTCTCAGTGAACGGAAGACCAACGTGAACAAGCTGATCGCCGCGAGCCAGGACCTGACGCCGGGATATCTGGTGTGCAGCGAGGGCGACATCATCTGCGAAGCCCGGGTCAGGGGCGGCAAAAAAACCATTACCAAACTCTGCTCGGCCGATACGGTCCACGCCTATCCGAAGGGCCATGAGCGAAGCGGCATAGAAGTGGAGCTCGACAGGGCGGAGCTTGAAGCTCCCGTAAAGGCGGGCGAGGAAGCGGGGACCTTTACCGTATACGCCGACGGAAAGAAAGTGCAGACCGGGACGCTGCTGACCACGGAGGATATAGGAAAGGGCTGGCTCCCTTCGCGGATCTACATTCCTGACAGGACCGTTGTCCTCATGGCAGCGGCCATCGTATTGTGGCT
>CADBFL010000057.1:0-9457 GCA_902793875.1 uncultured Eubacteriales bacterium
TCGTATTTCTTCCAGAGGCATGCGTTCGAATCCTATTCGGCGGTGGCCGCCTCGAACCCTATGGGAGTCGGCATCATGAGAGTCGTTCCGGTCGAGAGCTCGCTGCCTGCAGACACTAAGATCATGACCATGGACAGGCTCAGCACGCTGATCGAGACGACTGTCGGCGGAGCCTTCTGCAGGGTGCCTTGCCAGTGCCGCAGGGTGCGCCGCATCATGGGCGAAGGCACGGGCGATCTCGAAGACGGCATGTGCATTTACATGGGGCTTCTCGCCGAGTCGATGCTTCGTCACGGCCGCGGAGAGAAGCTCACTAAGGAGCAGGTCTACGAGCATCTGAAGAGGACCGAGGAGCTCGGCTGCATCCACCAGATAACGACGCTCGAAAGCGGCATCTCGTTCGCGATCTGCAACTGCCAGCCTCAGTCGTGCATGGCTCTGGGCAGCGCAACATACTACGGCACGCCTAACATGGTGCGCAGCAACTACGTTGCCGAGATCGACAGCGAGAAGTGCGTGGCCTGCGGACAGTGCGTCGAGACGTGCGCGAACAACGCGCTCAGACTCGGGCAGAAGATCTGCTCGAAGACGCCGATAGTGCAGATCCCGACAGAACTTCCGGACGATCTTGAGTGGGGACCGGAAAGATACGATCCGGATTACAGAGATCACAGAAAGAACGTGGTCGAGACCGGCACCTCGCCGTGCAAGACCACCTGCCCTGCGCACATCGCGGTACAGGGATATATAAAACTGGCAGCTCAGGGCAAGTACATGGAAGCCCTCGAGCTCATCAAGAAAGAGAACCCGCTGCCTGCGGTATGCGGCCGCATCTGCCCGCATGACTGCGAGAATGAGTGCACCAGAGGCGAGATCGATCAGGCCGTAGCCATCGACGAGATCAAGAGATTCATCGCCGACAGGGAGATCGAAGCATCGCAGAGGTTCGTTCCTCATAAACTGTGGGATCACGACAAGAAGATCGCCGTCATAGGCTCCGGCCCGGCGGGAATCTCCTGCGCTTACTACCTGGCCGCGGGCGGCTATAAGGTGACCGTATTCGAGAAAGAGGCAAGACCGGGCGGCATGCTGGTCAACGGCATCCCTGCCTTCAGGCTCGAGAAGGATGTCGTCGATGCCGAGATCGATGTTCTGAGGCAGCTCGGAGTCGAGTTCAGATGCGGCACAGAGGTCGGCGCGGATGTGACCATCCCGCAGCTCAGAGAGGAGGGCTTCGAGGCCTTCTATCTCGGCATAGGCCTCCAGAACTGCGGAGAGCTCGGGATCCCGGGCGATGACGCGGACGGCGTGATCGCGGGAGTCGAGTTCCTGAAAGACATCAACCGCGGCAATGATGCCGGGCTTTCGGGCGATGTCGTCGTTATCGGCGGCGGAAGCATCGGAGCTGACGTGGCCCGCGCGGCGAAAAGATACGGCGCTGACAAAGTCGATCTCTACTGCCTCGAATCCTACGACGAGATGCCTATGGGCGAAGAGGACCAGGCGTACTGCAAAGAGGACGGAGTCACCATCCATGACGGATGGGGACAGACAGAGGTCGTCACAAAGAACGGCAAAGTCACAGGCATAAAATTCAGAAAGTGCGTAAGTGTAAAGGATAAGGACGGGAAGTTCGCTCCGAAGTTCGACGACAAGGTCACCGAAGAGGCGAAATGCGGCACTGTTCTGTACTGCATCGGGCAGAGGCCTGACTGGGGCAGACTGCTCACGGGAGTCAATGTCGAACTCACCGAAAGAGGCTTCGTAAAGGCCGATCCTCTCACATACCAGACGAGCGAGCCCGACATCTTCGCGGGCGGAGATATCTACACGGGACAGAAGTTCGCGATCGACGCCATCGCTGCCGGCAAGGAGGCTTCGGTATCCATCAACCGCTTCGTGTGGCCGGGCCACAGCCTGACTCTTGCCAGAGACAAAAGGGAGTTCACCGCTCTCGACAAGAGCGATCTCGATTTCGACCATATAAGCTGGGACAATATCAGGCGTCAGGTGCCGGGAGTCGACAAGGCGAAGGTCGGCACGAAGCGCAATGAGAGCCTGACCTTCACTGAAGAGCAGCTCAGGGCCGAGACCGAGCGCTGCCTCGGATGCGGGGCCACCGTGGTCGATCAGAACAAGTGCTTCGGATGCGGAGTCTGCACTACCAGGTGCAAGTTCGACGCTATCCATCTGATAAAGAAATTCGACGAGCCGATCCACTCGATCCGCTTCCGCGAGAAGTTTGTCGAGAAATACCGCAGACAGCGCGACATGAAGATCGCCGTCAGAAAGTTCAGAGAAGAAGAAAACAAACGGCTCATGAAGTAGAAAGGAAACGGTAGATACGCAGTGTTTGTGCAGACGAGCCTGGCATCAACTTTAATTATGATCCTGATGATGACGGCGCACACGGCGGTATATGTCGGTGTGACTGTGCTTCTGTTCAGGCACTACAGAGACAAAGAGCTGACCATGCGCGACAGGATCGGGATCGGCATCATATTCGGCTGCCTCTCGATAGCATCGACTCATTTCGGCATCGACTACGAAACGATGGTGCTCAATGTGAGAGACATCGGACCGATGTCCGCGGGCCTGTTCTTTGATCCTGTATCCGGCGTCATAGCGGGACTGATGGGAGGCTTTGAACGCTATATCGCAGGACGGTACTTCGGCGTCGGAGAATTCACCACGGCAGCGTGCAGTCTGTCTACATGCCTGGCCGGCTTCTTCGCGGCCTTCCTGAACATGTACCTCTTCAAGGGCAAAAAGCCTTCGATGGCATACTCCTTCTTCATGGGATGCGTCATCGAGGTTTTCCATATGTACATGGTGCTCGTCAGCAACAGGGACGAGATGGTGATAGCCTTCCTTGTCGTGCGCATCTGCGCGATGCCGATGATCGTATTCACCGGCATCGGACTTGCGGTCTCTTCGATCCTGATCAAGGTGATGAGCGGGGAGTGGCGGAATCCGTTCAGGCGCTCCGACGGCGAGAAGGCAACGGTTTCACACAGATTCCAGATATGGCTCTTCGGAGTGACCGCGGCTGTGCTGCTGCTGAATTTCTGGATCAATTACTCCCTGCAGACGTTCTCGGCCAAGCAGAACGCAAGGCTCGAGATGGAGATCGCGGAGGTGTATACGGAGTACAATTACGACATGTATACCGAAAACGGTCTTGACCTGACGAAGATGGAGGTTTACATAGCCAACGACGGAGCGTTCCTGATCATAGACGAATCGGAAAAACCGATAGCCGGATTCAGCGACTGGATCGGCCGCAGGGATCTGATCAAGGAATCCCGCAAGCATGAGGGCGAAGACTACTTCTCCTTCAACGCCGGATTCAGCGAGTGGATGGCCAGGGTAGTGCCGATGGAATCCGATCCCGGAAAGAAGATCATCACCTTCATGCCGTACGATACCATATTCCAGGCCCGCGATGCTCAGGCGTACGAGACGCTGCTCGCCGACATACTGGTGTTCACGGTCATATACGTCCTTATCTCGGTCCTGGTACAGAGCCTTGTGGTCGACAACCTGATAAAGGTCAATGAGTCGCTCAACAAGATCACTGAAGGAGACCTCGATGAGAAGGTAAGCGTGTACAACTCATCTGAATTCGCTTCGCTCTCCGATGACATCAACCTGACGGTCGACGCCCTGAAGGGATATATAGAGGCGGCCGAAAAGCGGATAGAGCAGGAGCTCATGCTGGCGAGGACCATACAGGCGTCCGCTCTTCCTACGAACTTTGACTTCAACAACGACGCGTTCGAGCTCTATGCGACGATGGATCCGGCGAAGGAGGTCGGCGGAGACTTCTACGACTTCTTCTCGGTCGACTCCGACAGGATGGCTCTGGTCATGGCGGATGTGTCGGGCAAAGGGATACCGGCCTCGCTCTTCATGATGCGAAGCAAGACGACGATCCGGGGGCTCGTCGAGAGGGGCCTCGGCCCGGCCGCCGTTCTCGAGAGAGCCAACAACGTGCTGTGCGCCGGAAACGAAGCCAGCATGTTCGTTACGGTGTGGATCGGCGTGGTCGACCTGAAAACGGGAGATATGCTCTGCGCCAACGCCGGGCACGAATATCCTGCTGTCAGGAGAGGCGACGGCAGATTCGAGTCGTTCAGGGATAAGCACGGGCTGCCTCTCGCATGCATGGAGGACATGAAATACAAAGAGTACGATATGCACCTCGATCCGGGCGATACGCTCTTCGTATACACAGACGGAGTTCCGGAAGCGATCAACACTGCAGAAGAGCAGTACGGAGAGGAGCGCATGCTCAGAGCTCTCAGCAGAAGAAAGATATCTTCGATGCAAAAACTGCTTGCCGTTCTGAAAAGGGATCATGACAAGTTCGTCGGCGAAGCCGATCAGTTCGACGACATAACCATGCTCGGCTTCAAATACAACGGAATGCAGGATGGATCCGGAGATGCGGATCCGAAACAAGGCTGAAAATGAAGGAACCGACAGATCACAAGCTTATAAAGAGGATGGCCGCGCTTTTGCTGTGCGCGGTTTTTATATTTGCGGCTGTCCCGCCGGCCCGGCCTTTCGCCGCGGACAGGGGCAAAACGGTGCGCGTGGGCTGGTACGAATCGTCGTTCAACAAGAAAGACGATGCCGGGCGCCGCTCCGGATACGCTTATGAATACCAGATAAAGCTCGCGGCATACACCGGATGGAATTACGAGTACGTGGAGGGCAGCTGGTCCGAGCTTCTGGAAATGCTCAAAAAAGGCGAGATAGACATGATGAGCGATGTCTCGTACACCGAGGAGCGCGCCTCGCAGATGCTCTTTCCGGATCTTCCGATGGGCTCGGAAGTCTATTACATATTCACCTCTCCGGACAACACCGAGATCAGGTCTGACGACTACTCGACGCTGAACGGCAAGAAAATCGGGATCAACAAGGACAGCATACAGGTCGGATTCTACCGTGAATGGGCAGAACGGCATGGCGTGGATGCAGAGATCATCGAGCTGACCACAGAAGAAGAGGACTCGATCAGGATGCTGCAGAATGGCGACATCGACGCGTATATAACGCCTGATGCATTCAGCGATCCCGAAAGACTGGTGCCGGTATGCAAGATAGGATCCTCGGATTTCTTCTTTGTCGTATGCAACGGACGCGAGGACCTTCTGGCAGAGCTCAACGATGCGATGAGCAGCGTGCAGGATGAAAACCGCTACTACAATCAGCAGATGTCCGACAAGTATCTCATCAGGGCCGGCGTCAATACCTTCCTGAACGCAAAAGAGAAAAAATGGCTCGAAAAGCACGGACCGGTAAGAGTGGGATACCAGGACAACTACCTGGCGTTCTGCTCGCAGGATCCTGAGACCGGCGAACTCAAAGGCGCTCTGAAGGATTACCTCGACTACGCCTCGGACGGCTTCGGGAACGCGCACATGGACTATGAAGCGACGGCCTATCCGACTGCCGCGGCTGCGATGGACGCTCTGAGCAGGGGCGAGGTCGACTGCGTCTTCCCTGCGAATCTGAGCAGCTATGACGGCGAGAAGAAAAAAATAGTCATGACCCCGCCGATGATAACCACGGATGTGATAGCGGTGGTCAGGCCATCTGACATGGAGAGCTTCAAGGACAGGAAGCATGTCATAGTCGCCGTCAACGAGGGCAACCCGAACTACGATGCCTTCCTCAAGGACAACTATCCGGAATGGAGAGCGGTCTACTACCCGGATACCGTGAGATGCCTGAAGGCGGTGTCCGACGGGGTGGCTGACTGCGTCCTCATCAGCAATTACCGTTACAACAACATCTCCAGGGACTGCGAAAGATACGGGCTTGCCACTCTCGACACAGGAGCGTCGCTTGAATACAGCTTCGCGGTGAACAACGGAGACAAGGAACTCTATTCGATACTTACAAAGGTCACGGGCTTCGTGCCGAGATCCACCCTCAGCACAGATCTGTCATATTACCTGACAGAGGACGCCAAGTCGACATTCGGGGATTTCATCAGATCCAATCTGGAGATATTCCTCGCTGCGCTCATGCTGATCACTGCCGTCATAGCGGTACTGATGGTCAGGAGCCGCAGAGCAGAGAAAAAGGCGAAGGAACTCATATCCGCGACAGAGACGGACGCTCTGACCGGTCTGTATAACAGGGATTTCTTCCTGCAGTATGCAAGCAGGATGCACGGCGACCATCCGGAACGTCCAATGGACGCCATAGTGTTCAATATAGAGCAGTTCCACGGAGTCAACGCGATCCACGGCAGAGACTTCGGAGACGAGGTCCTGCGCACACTGGGCAGAGAGGTAAAATCTGTCGCTGCAGAGAACGCCGGTATCGCGGGCAGGTTCGGCGCGGACCGCTTCGATATATTCTGCAGGCACATAAACGATTACCGGGCGGTATATGACCGTCTTCAGGGAGCGCTCGACGAGCTTTCGAAGAACGCCGTCATACGCCTGAGGATGGGCGTCATGCAGTCGCAGCCTGAGCTGGATACGGTCAGGATGTTCGACATGGCCAGGACTGCCTGCAGCATGTCGCGCGGCCACTTCAAGGAGCATCTCATCGTGTTCGACGACGGTGTGCGCGAACGCGAGGAATTCGAGCAGCGTCTGCTGAACGATTACAGGCGCGCGCTGGACGGGTTCGAATTAGAGGTATTCTATCAGCCGAAGTACGATATCCGGGCTAAGGAGCCGGAGCTTGCGGGCGCCGAAGCACTGGTGCGCTGGCGTCATCCGGATCTCGGGCTGATACCGCCTGACGATTTCGTCCCTCTGTTCGAGAGGAGCGGAAAGATAAGCGAAGTGGACAGATATGTGTGGAACGAGGCGGCGAGGCAGATCGTGCGCTGGAAAGAGCTGTACGGCATAACTGTTCCGGTATCCGTAAACCTGTCGAGAGTCGATGTGTTCGATCCGTCGCTCGAGGATACGCTCGAGGAGATCCTTTCGTTCAACGGACTGGATCATGACGTCCTCAGGCTTGAGGTGACGGAGACGGCGTATACCGAGGATTCGGATCAGGTAATAAAGGTCGTGAGGGGCCTGCGGGACAGGGGCTTCGAGGTCGAGATGGACGACTTCGGCACCGGCTATTCTTCGCTCAGCATGCTGTCGGAGATGCCTGTAGATGTGATCAAGATGGACAGGAACTTCGTGAGGAACATTGAGTACGACGAAAAAGATGCAAAACTTGTGACTCTCATACTCGATATCGCGAAGCAGCTGGACATCCCGGTCATCGCCGAGGGCGTCGAGACAAAGACACAGCTTGACATGCTGAAGAAGATGGGCTGCGACGTGGCGCAGGGATATTACTTCTCGCGTCCTCTGTCGGCTGCTGAATTCGAGAGCAGGATAATAAAGGAAAGCCTCGGAGGGAAAAGGGACTGATGCATTCACTGAGATCGAGGATAACAATTCTTACATTATGCGTCACACTGGCCGCCGTCGGCATCGTAACGGCGTTCAGCGTGATGTTCATGATAGGAAGCGCGAAACGCGAGGGCGAGCAGACCCTTCTTCTGATGTGCGAAACGGGTGAGCGCAATCTTGACTATTACTTCAACAGCGTTGAGAAGTCCATCGGAAACGTATCGGCGTTCGCCGAAGAAGACCTCGGACACGTAGGTGAAGACGGCCTCGATGCTCACGTGGAGCGGGTAAGGAAGTATTTCGATGAAGTCGCGCACAAGACCAACGGCGTGACTACATATTATTACCGCATCGATCCGGAGTATTCGGACAGCGTCAGCGGGTTCTGGTATACGAACCTGGACGGCAGCGATTTCAAAGAGCACGAAGTGACGGACATAACCGGCTATGACACGAGCGACACATCGCAGCTGGTGTGGTTCACAGTGCCGAAGGCGACGGGCGACGCCGTATGGCTTCCGCCGTACATTACGGATAATCTCGATCTGCGGGTCATATCCTACAATATCCCGGTCTACGACAGAGGGAGGTTCGTGGGCGTCATCGGCATAGAGATAGATTATTCGACCATGGCAGAGCAGGTCGGCGCTATCAGGCTGTACAGCAACGGCTATGCTTTCATCACGGATGCTGAGGGGAATCTTATCTATCATCCTCTCATCGATGTCGCGACACTGACCGATGAGACAAGACCGGAGGTGCCTGAAGGTCTTGTGAGCGACAGCACGTTCCTGCAGTACACATATGACGGAGTCGCAAAGGAAGGGGCGTGGCTGCCTCTCACGAACGGTATGCGGCTGACGGTCGCTGTCCCTGTCAATGAGCTTGACGGGGAATGGCAGAGGCTTGTCAAAGACATACTCATCCTGTCTTTACTGGTGCTCATCGCGCTCAGCTTCGTTGCGGGATGGTTCACCAACAGCATCACGAAGCCTCTCGAAGATCTGACAGCCGCAGCCGAGGAGGTCGACCGCGGAAATTACGACGTCAGACTCGATTACGAAGGCGATGATGAAGTCGGCAGGCTCACCAGCACATTCAGGTCTCTGGTAGAGCATGTAAAGGAACACATAAGCGATCTGAACCGGAAGGTCTACGTAGATGCGCTGACATCGGTGCGCAATAAGGGCGCGTTCTCGGCTGAACTCGACAGGCTGCAGGGTCAGCTGGACAAAGAACCGGAAAAAACCGAATTCGGCGTCTGCGTATTCGACTGCGACGATCTCAAACTGATCAACGACAGTTTCGGACACGACAAAGGCGACATATATCTCAAGGCAGCGAGCCACCTGATATGCCGGGTATTCCAGCACAGCCCTGTATTCAGGATAGGCGGGGACGAATTCTCGGTCGTGCTGCAGGGCGAGGATTACGCCGGCAGGGATGAGCTGACAAGGCGCTTCGGCATCGAGGCGGAACTGATAAACGATACTGCCTCCAACGCCTGGGAGGAAGTCCGCGTAACCATGGGCCTTGCGGTATATGAGCCCGGGACGGACCGCGCAGTCATCGATACTGTGCGCCGCGCCGACAAGGTCATGTACGAAAACAAACGCGAAAAGAAGGCTGCGGCCGGGAAGATATAGATGCATGAACTTACTCTCCTGTACGGAGTAGCTGAAAAAGTGCAGCAGGTCGTAAAAGAGAACGGCCTCGAAAAGATAGACGCCGTAGTGGTCGAGGTGGGCGAAGCCACTGCTGTGGTGCCCGAATTCCTGCGCGACGGCTATTCGGTCATATCCGACGACTACGACTTTCTCAGAGGCTCCGAGCTGATAATAGACGTGATAAAAGCTGTCGGACGCTGTCGCAGCTGCGGCAGGGAGTTCCCGATAAACGAATGCAGAGGCATATGTCCGGACTGCGGCAGCTTCGATAAGGACGTGATTGCGGGAACGGACTTCTTCATAAAGGAAGTCCGCGTCATGGAGACATAGCAAAGCCGTAAAAAGACCTATGGATCAGAAGATATTCCGCGAGGCAATGGGCCTCTACAACTCAACAGAGAGACT
>CADBFL010000057.1:9514-10104 GCA_902793875.1 uncultured Eubacteriales bacterium
TATGCCGTGGACAGGTGCGCGGAGCGTTACCCTTATTTTTGCGTGCAGCTTGAGAAAAAGGACGGGGACTGGGTGCTTGCGCCGAACGAAAGGCCTCTTGTCATTTCGGATTCAAGAGACGGAGCAAGGCTCGGCTCGGAAGAGGCGAACAGGCATCTGATGGCCTTTTCGCATAACGGAGGCTGGATAAATTTCGATATAAGCCATGCGATCACAGACGGGACGGGCGCTTACGAAGTGGTGCGGACTCTTCTGTACTACTACTGCGGCAGACGTTACGAAGCGGATCTGTCGCCCGAAGGCATACGTCTTTGCGGCGATGAGATAAGCCCGGCTGAGTGGGAGGATCCCGTTCCCGGTCTGACGGACGTCGAGCCAAGACAGCCGGCGGATATCGGGCCGTCGCTGTGTCTGGTCGAAGAAAGCGGCATAGAGATCAGCGAAAAGCACCGGGTCTGGGACATCGCGATAGACGAAAAGGAATTCATGCGCTTCAACCACGAGAATGACGGAAGCCCCGGCACGATGACCTCGCTCTTTCTGAGCCGCGCCATAGAGAGGCTGCATCCGGATGCCGGAGCCGCTCTGAG
>CADBFL010000058.1 GCA_902793875.1 uncultured Eubacteriales bacterium
CGAAGCTGCCTTTAATCGTCAGGGCCTGCATAGCCTGTCACTGAAACGGCGATATCCGCCCCTGAGCGGGCTTTTGCGCCCTTTGCCATGGCTTCGGCCGTTTCTGCGCTTACGACGCCGCAGCGCCCGATGACGCCGGGATCCACGCCGAGTTCGGAAGCCTTTGCGGCGGCAGAATATGTCACATACGAAGATGAAAGCACCTCTGACGCGCCTGCGACATCCGTGAGCGCGGCTGCGAAAAGACCTCCGGTGCAGGATTCCGCAGCGGAAATGCTCAGGCCCTTTTCTTTCAGCAGCCTGACCACCACCTCGTTAAGGTCCTCGTTGTCATAGCTGTATATGTACTCCCCGGCAAGGGTATCGATCTTTGCGATCATCTGATCGACCGCCGATCTTGCCTCATCGAGGGTGTCCCTCTGGGAGGCGACTCTCAGCGTGCACTCCCCCTCCTTGGCGTATGTGGCGATAGTCGGATCGGTCTGTCCGTCGATGAGAGGCATCAGCAGCATCTCGAGGTCGGATTCCCCGATGCCGATCGTTCGTATCACCCTGTAATACATCTTTTTTTCCATGAACTGCCCGAGGTACTGCTTCACGCCGTTTTCGAAGAGCCAGGTCATCTCGCGCGGCGGACCGGGAAAACATACGGCGGTCTTGCCGTCTTTGGTAAGAGCAAATCCCGGCGCAGTGCCCGAAGCGTTGTAGAACGGAACGCATCCGGCCGGAAGAAGCGCCTGCTTGAGGTTGTTTTCGGGCATGGCGCCTCCGCGCTTTTCGAAGAAAGACCTGAGATCGGCGACGACCTGCTCGTCCTCGTACATCCCGGCGCCCATGTATCCGGCAACCGTCTCTTTCGTGAGATCGTCCTGGGTAGGACCGAGCCCTCCCGTCAGAAGGACAAGATCTGTGTCGCGGAAGGCTTCTGCGAGCTTTTCCCTGAGCCTCTCAGGATTATCGCCCACCACAAAGTGATACATCACATCAAAGCCCATGTGATTGAGCCTGTCAGACAGATACGCCGCATTCGTATTGACAGTCTGGCCGAAGAGCAGTTCGGTCCCGACCGCTATGATGGAAGTTTTCATAAGCTACATGCTGAAGATATCTTTGTTCTTCAATACATATTCGCATCCCGAGTAGACTGTCATGATGAGAGCCGCCCAGAATATGATATTGGCGACGAGCATGATGGTCTTTTCGGCAGAAGGCACGGACAGAGCGAGAAGATACGCTATGACGGCGAACATCTGAAGGACCGTCTTGATCTTGCCGGACATTCCGGCGGCAAGCACCCTGCCCTCCGAGGCTGCGACAGTCCTCATGCCGGCGATGATGAATTCGCGCGCGAGTATGAGAATGAGCATCCACGCCTTTATGAGATCAGCTTCGATGAAGAGGCAGAGAGCCGAATATACAAGGATCTTGTCTGCCAGCGGATCCATTATTTTGCCGAAATTGGTGACGAGGTTCCTTTCGCGCGCTATCTTGCCGTCAAAGTAGTCCGTGATCGAAGCTGCGCAGAAAAGAACGAGCGAGACCGGGTAATAACCCAGTATGAACGCCGCTATGAAGAACGGCACCATGATTATTCTTGCGAGTGTGAGTTTATTTGGGAGATTCATGATTGTTATTCCTCCGTTTCAAAGCATTGGCTTATATGATCTCAGTGCCTTCAAGATCGTATTCGAAGGCATCTGTAATCCGCACTTTTATTATATCGCCCGGAACATGGGCGTGATCTGACGAAACAGTGACCGCGCAGTCTATCTCGGGAGCGTCGTAGCGCGTCCTGCCTGAGTAAAGGCCGTCTTCGATGACCTCGTCTATGATCACCTCATAAGACTTCCCGATCTTTTTTTCGTTCAGCCTTTCGCTGACGGCCAGCTGATGCTCCATGACGCGGTCTCTTCTGATGATGCGGACCTCTTCGTCCACACTGCCGTCCATCGTGCATGAGGCCGTCCCCTCCTCATCCGAGTACGCAAAAGCCCCGAGCCTGTCGATATCCATAGAATCGATGAAATCCGTGAGAAGATCCATGTCTTCTTCGGTCTCTCCCGGAGAGCCGACAAGTATGGTGGTCCGTATATGGACATCCGGTATGCGCTGCCTGAGCTTTCCGATGACGGACTTTATGGAGTCGCCTGTGGACTGTCTCCTCATAAGGCGCAGAACATTATCTGAAATGTGCTGTATCGGCATGTCGATGTATTTGCATATCTTCGGTTCCTCGGCGATCACGTCGATAAGTTCGTCCGTAATACCGTTATCGTAAACATACATCAGTCTTATCCATTCGATGCCGTCTATCCTGCAAAGCTTTCGAAGCAGCCCCGGGAGTCTGCGCTCGCCGTAAAGATCGCGCCCGTACTGCGATGTGTCCTGGGCTATGAGTATGAGCTCCTTTATGCCCGCGGCCGCCATGTCTTCGGCCTCCCTGACGCAGTCCTCTTTCTTCTTTGACCTGAAAGGACCGCGTATCAGCGGGATGGCGCAGAAGCTGCAGTTGTTGCTGCAGCCCTCGGCTATCTTGAGATATCCGTAGTACGCGCCCTCATCGAAGAGTCGTTTTCTGTATCTCAGATCATCTTCGACATCGCCTACCATGTCCCTTCCGCTGGTGCCGGCTTTTTCTCCGAGCAGAACCGACGGAAGATCGTCATAATCATTCACTCCGAAGAACATATCGACTTCGGGCATCTCTTCCGAAAGCTCCCTGTGATAACGCTCGGCGAGGCATCCGGTGACTACCAGCTTTTTATTTTCTCCGCGCTCCTGCGCAAGCTCGAATATCCTTTCTATCGATTCTTTTTTCGCGTCTTCAATAAAGCCGCAGGTATTGACTATGAGTATGTCTGCTTCCTGCGGATCATAAGTGATGACGCAGCCTCTCTCAACGAGAGAAGCCGCGAGCATCTGCGAGTCGTATTCGTTTTTTGCGCAACCGAGAGTATCGATGTATATGTTCATCAGTAGTTATCCTCGCTGTCGGCGTCCATGACCATTCGTCTGACGGATTCCGGCAGTGAATTGAAGGAATCCATGGCCTGTGTATTGGTGAGTTTCTGAGAGTCCGCGCCTTCTGATACGCCTTCTGCCGCAGGCTGAGGCTGCGTTCCGGCTTCCGGCAGCTCCTGAGGCTCGGGCACGGGTTCCGGCTGAGATGAAGGTTCAGGCTCAGGCGCGGCGGCCGTCTCTGCGTCTTCGGATCCGGCAGCGTCGTCATATCCGCCGTAGTATTCTTCTTCGGTCATGAGCAGCTGCCGCGGCCTTGATCCGTCCGAAGGACCTATTATGCCCTTCTCTTCGATCTCGTCGATGATCCTCGCGGCCCTGTTGTATCCGATCCTGAATCTCCTCTGGAGCATGGATACCGAAGCCTGCTTCGACTTGAAGATGAAGGCGATGGCGTCCTCCGTCAGCTCATCCTGAGGCTCAGAGCCGCCTTTTTTGCCGTCGCTCTCGAGAGCCTTCTGTATCTCGTCGTCATAAGAAGGATCGCCGCCCTCCTTTTTGACGAATTTTATGACCTTGTCGATTTCTTTTTCAGATATGAACGGGCCCTGGACCCTGTATGGCTTGGTCGATCCCACAGGCGAGAAGAGCATGTCGCCCTTTCCGAGGAGCTTCTCGGCGCCGGCCATGTCCAGTATGGTCCTTGAGTCGAACTGTGAAGCCACGCTGAAGGCTATCCTCGAAGGGATGTTGGCCTTGATAAGACCTGTCACGACATCTACAGACGGCCTCTGGGTTGCGACTATGAGGTGCATGCCGGCTGCCCTCGCCTTCTGGGCAAGCCTGCATATGGAGTTTTCGACCTCGGACGGAGCGGCCATCATGAGATCGGCCAGCTCGTCTATTATGATGACGATCTGAGGCTTGCAGTCGGCCGGGCGGTGGTTCATTATCATCAGCTCGTTGTATGAGCTGAGGTCCTTGACGTTGTGTTCGGCAAAGAGCTCGTATCTCTTGTCCATCTCTTCGACCGCGATGGCAAGAGCTCTTGACGCCTTTCTCGGATCGGTCACGACAGGGGTGAGCATGTGAGGTATGCCATTGTAGTTGCCGAGCTCGACGACCTTAGGGTCGATCATGATGAGCTTAAGCTCTGACGGCCTTGCCTTGTACAGGAAGCTCACGACTATCGAATTGATGCAGACCGATTTGCCCGAGCCCGTCGCTCCGGCTATCAGCATGTGAGGCATGTCGTGAAGATCCGCGACTATATTGTTGCCCGAGATGTCTTTTCCGACAACGAACTCGATCTTCGAATCAGCGCTCATGAACTCATCGGTATCGATAAGATCGCGTATGAGAACAGGCGAAGGCTTGTCGTTTTCGACCTCTATGCCCACGGCTGCCTTGCCCGGTATAGGCGCCTCTATGCGGATGCTTTTTGCTCTCAGATTGAGGGCTATGTCATCGGCGAGCCTTGTGATGCTAGCTACCTTGACTCCTGTCGCCGGCTGGACTTCATACCTTGTGACCGAAGCGCCCTGAGTTACCGTAAGGACCTTTGCGTCGACTCCGAAATCATTCAGAGTCTGCTCGAGCAGATTCGCCTTCTCTTCGAGCTGCACATCGCTCATCACCTGCTTCGAGCCTGTATCACGCTTGAGCAGGCTCACAGGAGGCATCTCGTAACCGCTGTCGTCTGAAGACGCGCTGAAACCGGCCGCGATCGCTGCATCGTCGGCGCTGTCCTGAGAAGCGGTCTCTTTTGCCGGCTTTTCAGATGCCTGAGCACTCTTTTTCGAAGCCGAAGACGCCGTCTTGCTGCGGGATGCCCCTGATGACGGCGCAGCTGCCCCGGAGACTTCAGCGGCAGCAGCGGCTTTTGCAGCCTTTTCTTCAGGAGCCTTTTTGCTGCTTCCGTGCGCATCGAGGCCGAACGAGCCAGAATGCCCGGTATCGTCAGGATCTCCGAGTCCGAAGCCGGTACGCGGCTTTTCTTTGATCCTGTCCGATCTTCTTCCCGGATAGCCGTAGTTTTCATCTTCTTTTTCGAAATCCCTGTTTTCGGCGTATATGCTGCCTGCAGAAGGATTTTCGCCATTCATGCCGACTCTTTCGGGATCATCGGCCATGAGCTCCTTTTCGGACCTGAAAGTCCTGCCGGTCTCGCTGTCGATGGCGAAATACCCCTTTATCTTTCCGAAGAGAGTGTTCTTGTTCTTCCTGCCTTCGCTCAGCGCCGGAGAAGGAACGACCTGAGTGTAGTCGATCTCGGCTTCACGACTGGCCGCGCTGAAAGGCTTAGGGATGTCCTCAGCGGATATCCTTTCCGCAGGAGCCTGCTGAGCGCTCTTGTCCTGACCTGTAAAGCTGCTGATCACAGACTTCCAGAAAGGCTGCTTCGGAGCTTCGGAAGTCACTGCTGTGCTGCCTCCCGGAAGCGCCGCGACCTTCTGGCGCTCGTCTTCTTCGAGCTCTTTCATCATCTGCTTTGCCTCGGCCTTCCTGCCCAGTCCGTCAAAGAACCTTGATATAGGAGAGTTCGCGACAAGGAAAACAGATATAAGAAGTACAGTTATGGAGATGATGAGAAGTCCGGGCATGCCGAAGAGCTTTGCCAGCAGAGAGCCGAGCTCCATGCCGACGACTCCGCCCATCTCGCCTCTTACTCCGAGTATGTAGTAGTCGGCAATGTCGGCAAAGCCGTATCTGAGATTATACGGATCTATGAATCTGTAGGAATTGAGTATGCACAGATTTATGAAAATGAGCATGCTGAACACGGCGGTCCTGATGCCGATGTGCGACAGCCTGCCCGCAAACAGAAGGACAGCAAAAATGAGAACGAGGAACGGAAGCGCATAGGCCATGGACCCGAACAGTCCCTTGCAGAGGTCGTGGACCTTCATGCCGAGGCTTCCGGTGGAATCCATCACGACAGTAAAGAACAGAAAAACTGCGATCGCAAACAAAGTGATGCTCCAGATGACATCGATGTTGCGTCTGTCGCGGTCGCTCCTTCTCTTCATTTCGTCGAGCACTTCCTGCTTTGTAGGCGCGGGAGCGGACGATGTTCCTTCCTTAGGCTTATTTTTGCTTCCGGGCGGTCTGCCCGGTCCTCTTTTCTTCTGACCGTTGCTGCTTTTTTTCTGCTGTGCCATCCATGCTCCTTATTTAACAACGAGGCATATAATGTATATAGCCGTAATATTATACCACAACATATTGGATTCACAAAACAAAAGAAAAGCCCCTCGCGGGACCTTGTCTTTCGTCTTGCGGCCTTTCAGGCTATTCTGCGTTGACGACGTCCTTGCCGTCATAATAACCGCAGACAGGACATACTCTGTGAGGAAGCTTTGGCTCATGGCACTGAGGACAGATCGAAAGTCCGGTCATGCTCTTCTTCATGTTAGCAGCCTTTCTGCCGCTTGTCTTAGCCTGCGAAGTTTTCCTTTTAGGTACTGCCATTGTCGACACCTCCTTATATATTGATCTTGATCATTATCCTGATTTTTTCATGTCGCACCGATATAGTATATTCACCGGGGCGCGACTTGTCAACGAATTGGGCCGAAATATTTGATCCTCAAAAATATTTTTTGAATTTACTATGGATTTATCGATAAGTTTGTGTTACATTATTTGTGTTGCAAATAACGGGGTGTGGCTCAGCTTGGTAGAGCGCTTCGTTCGGGACGAAGAGGTCGCGTGTTCAAATCTCGTCACCCCGACCACAAAAGCCGCCGGTCGTGAAGGCCGGCGGTTTGCTTTTTATTCTTATTCGCTTTCTTTGGCGATGTCGTAGCCGGAGCCTCCCCCGGCCTTTACCCTGTACATAGATGTGTCCGCTCTTCTGAAAAGCTCGTCAGCATCACCGTCACGTCCCAGAGATATCCCGGCGCTCACATGGACTGCAGGAAGCCCGTCTGAAGTGTCGGACAGCTTTTTGTTGATGATGTCGATCTTTTCTGCGACAGCACTTATGGATACGGAATCCACATGCCTGAGTATCACGGCGAATTCGTCTCCGCCCAGCCTGCATATGCAGTCCTGCGAACGGAAGGAATCCTTTATGGCTCTTGCGACCTTCACGAGTATCCTGTCGCCGCACTCGTGTCCGAGGTTGTCATTCACGCCCTTGAATTTATCGACATCTATTATTACGAGAGCGGAGTCGCTCAGGTCGATGCTGTTCATGAAGTAATCAAAGCCGCTGCGGTTGTACAGCCCGGTGAGATGATCGTGCGTCGCCTCGTATTCGAGCTGCTGTTTCTGCTCTTTGTTGGATTCGTACATCGCGTTGTATGTGTGAGCAAGATATCTGAATTCCTTTGAGCCCTCGACCGGTATCGGCTTGTCGGCGTGGATGAATACCACAGCGCGAAGCAGTGGGCTCACAAGGAGCATCAGCGTGAACAGCATGGCCGAAAGTGTGATTATGATGCATGTAATGATCAGAAACCTCTGCTGTCTGAAAAGATGCGTGAATTCATCTGTCGTGGCTGTTTCCTGCTCCCTGACCGTATTCTCGAGCTCGCTTATGCATTCACTCATGTTTGAGTATATCGCTTCCTTTTCGTCGTGATACACTTCGTCAAACACCATGCTGCGTGCAAGAGCGTCCTTTTCTTCATTCGACAGGGCCTCGTCCTCTTCCGAGAGCTGCACGTCCTGTATCTCCTGAGGAAGAGAAGAAAGATCGAGGCCGTATGCCATTGAGGTGAGCTTCATGGAATAGTACTCTCTTTCCATGAGCTTTACCGATTCATCCATCGCCGCCCTGAGAGCTTTGTATGCATCCGAATCGCCGGTTATCCTTTTGAGCTTTGCCAGGGCGTCGTCCCTGCGCCTTGCCTCATTTGCCTCTTTAAAGTAATTGTTAAGATATTTAAGATCGCCTGTTTCCGAATAGCATCTCACCTGCTCGGTAAGATAGTCGGATGCCTCTCTGAGTTCATTCGAACTTTCGCGGAGCTCTATGAAGTTCTTTGTCTCCTCCTGCATTAACCTGTATCCCGCAGCTGCCCTGTAGGTAGCGGTGAGCAGCAAAACAGAAATAACCAGCAGAAGAACGGCGATGACTATCTGCATGTTCCTGATCGAAACGCCTCTGCCCGTCAGTCCGGATGATGATGATCTGTTATTTTCTGTCGATTTCTCTTTAGTCATGGTTGTCTTTCTGTGAATGTGTCTGTCTGATGCCGGTCATCACGGGATTCCTGACATGATCTGAATTCGATACCGTATCCCGGCATGTCACCAGATTATATATGTCAGACGCATGGATGTCGAGGCCGAGCATCATGCGCGCATCTTCGCTGAGCCTGTGTTCTTCCTTGTTGATGTTTGTTATGACAGGCAGCCCGCTTGAGCTGTCATCCCTGAGCTCCGAAAGAAGTTCCCTGCCCCTTTCGCTGAAACCGAGCACCCTTATATATGCCGGAGCGGAGTACGGGTATTTCGTTCTTGATATGCCCAGTATCGCCTGCATGCACAGCCTGGATATCCTGGTATAGGTATATCTTTTTGATTTTACGGCAGAGACTATGCCGTCGAAGCTGTCTCCTGCGTGCGCTGCTTTTTTCAGGAGGCGTCCGAGACCCTCCCCTCCCGACGGGCAGTCCTCGAGGAAGGCCGGGTCCGAAGACATCACTGCATATCTCAGGACGCCTGTCCAGTCGTCCCTGAAAGTGAGCGGACCTCCGCTCAGGACGCTGACAGATGATGCGGGCATCCACTCCGAAAGCCGGTCGCTGAAGGATCCGTTCTCGCCCCGTCTTTCGCTCAGAAACCTGCGGATATCCGATGCGCTTCGGGATATTTCGCTGTCCGGTCCGCCTCCGGAGTGGGGGGCGCCTTTTCTCTTTACGGCGACTGGCCGGGCGTTCTTCATGTTCATGACGTACTCAAGCGCCAGTATGTCGTTCGGTCCGCTAAGGACCGAGAGCTCGCTTTCCGTCTCGTCTGCAGACGCCTTCCCCTGCCTGAGCGAGGCGTACGCCCTGTATCTGGCAGCCGGATAACTGAGCCCCTGCTTTGCGAGGACGGATATCTCCTTTTCGAGAGCGCCGCCCATATCTTTAATGCTTCCGGCTGTCCTTTCAATAAGTCCGGCATCACCGCTCTCGCTCCCGAACGCTATCTGCGAGCATCCGGCAGCCTCAAGCAGCCTTACGGAAGCCTTCGCGTACTGAGAGGCGTTCCCGAGGCAGAACAAGGCAGGTATCTCGATCACAAGATCGGCGCCGGATGAAAGAGCCGCTTCAGTCCTGCTCCACTTGTCCGTGAGTGCGGGCTCTCCTCTCTGCACGAAATCTCCGCTCATGGCGATCACAAGAGCGTCGCATCCCGTAAGTCTTCGCGCCTCCTCCAAGAGGTAGACATGGCCGTTATGAAGCGGGTCGAATTCCGCTGTTATGCCCGTCGCTTTCATATGTGCTGTCCTCAAAAAACAGGGCCCGCCATAAACGGA
>CADBFL010000059.1 GCA_902793875.1 uncultured Eubacteriales bacterium
GAGTATCGCTCTCCATTTGTCCGCGGATAGCTAAAATACAAGAGGAGAAAAATGTTTACGGCAGATATGATACCGTTTACCGATGCAACAGCGATCGTTTAGGGGTATTACTAATAGCAGATAGACGGACTGAGGTATATTTGCTCATGAAAGACGATAACATGAAAACTGAGCGGCGGAGCGTGTTGATCATCGCTGTCCTGTTTGCTATAGTCCTGTTCTTCGCGTGTGCGGGGAGGATGCCTGATCTCTCGCTCCTTCAGGGCAGGGACGGCAATGATGTCTGGGTCGATGAATCGGGCCTTCCGTATTTTCTGGATCCGGATTCCGCCTTCTATGTGCGTATATCCAGGGAGATAGCCGAGACCGGGCAGTACGGCACGGCCGATCCCGGGACCGGGCAGCTGATCGATACTTTACAATACGCTCCGGAAGGCACAGCTGTGGAGGGCAGAAACATGCTGCCGGAGACGGCTGCCTTCATATGGAAGGTCATGAGTGTGTTCGGTAAAGTCGACATACGATTCGTGGACTTCTACTTCGTGTTCTTTTTCATGCTGCTTACTGTCCCCGTCGCGTGGATACTGACTCAGAAAGCATATCTCGCGGTGTCCGGAGATAAGAAGGGCGGCGCTTTCTTCGCGGGGGCGGTCGGAGCGCTCCTGGTCACCTGCGCGCCGGCATTCGTCTCCCGTACGCTCGCCGGGATATTCGATACAGACATGGTCCACTCATTCTTTGTCTTGCTGCTCATGCTGCTCATGACGGAGATGATGCTCCGGAATTCTCTGAAGAAAGGCATCCTGCTTGCCATATGCTTCGGCGTCACGGCGCTGCTGTACAAAGCCTGCTGGACACACAGTGCGTTAGTCTTCGCTGCGGTTGCTGCGGCAGGCGGCGGAGTTTACGTGTTCAGCCGGCTGCTCATGCCCCCGGGCAAAACCACCGGCGCAGTCCTGACCAGGCCAGCCGGCAGATTCCGCCAGTGGCTCAGCGCCGTGCCTGTACAGATCTATCTGGCGACAGCTGCTCTGGCCGGTATATTCGCGGCAACGCCTTTCGGGAGACCGATGCTGACCGGCCTGCTCGGAAAAGTGGCCGGTTACTCGACTTCCGACGAAAATGAGATCAGCGGCAATAATACCATTCTGGAACTCAGGGCGCCTGACTTCGGCCCGGAGAAGTTCTGCAACTGGTTTTTAGCCGACGTCAGTGATAAGTCGACTACTATAGTGAACGGCGTCGGCGGCCTGCTCGTCCTGATATTTGCCTTTGCATCCATGGGCTATATAATTTACAGGGTCGCCAGGATGCGGAAAGAAGGCGCAGACACAAACAGGGTGATGGTCTATCTCTCCGTGATCGGGACGTGGCTGATCGCCTGCTTTTTCATGACCGGAGTCGGCGTCAGGATGGTGCAGTTCTTTGCATTTCCGTGCGCCGTGCTCGTGGGGATACTCGCGGGGGTCTTGTTCAATCAATATTTAACGGATAAAGGGAACGTCTCCGGGAAAGTGGCGGCCCGGAACGCTGTGCTCAATGTCGCGATATGCGCGGCGGTGGTATTGGCGCTGACCGGCTCCTTCCTGTGGGGCCGGGAAATAAGGAGCATGATGAGCGACTCGCTCGCCCACAGCATGGAGTGGGTGAAGGAAAATGCCGGGACTGAGGATGCGGTGGTGCTCTCCTGGTGGGACTACGGCTACTACTATGAGCTTGAATCCGGGCATCCGGCTCTCTGGGACGGGGGTACAGGGACTGCGAAACGGCTGAACATAGTCGGAAGGATACTCTCGACCGATGATCCGAAGCTCTGCTACTCACTGATAAAGATGATTTCGACGTCGGGCGACAAGCCGGTCGATATGCTCACCGACAGGCTCGGGAAAGCAGAAGGCTTTGATGCGTTGTATAAAGTAGTGGTGATGGATAAGGACGACTCGATCAGAGCCCTGACGGATGAGTACGGCTTCGGCGGCAGTGAGGCTGCAGAACTGGAGGCTTTACTGCATCCGGGCGATCCGAGGGAAGTCTACCTCGCGATGGATGAGACCATGACAGAACAGCTCGGGGTCTTCGAGTACTACGGGAACTGGGATTATGACGGGGAGAACATAGCACCGGTCAAAACTGTGTATACGTCGATGCCGGACGGGAGCGGCGATATGAGCTCGACCGATAAGGATGTTCAGGAGTTCTTCGAGAAGAGGCAGAAAGAAATGCTGTGGAGGCTCTATATCTCAGGCGATACGATAAAGAAGAGCGAAGTATCGGGCCCTGAGTATGACGAGGCTTCTGCCGATGAGCCGGCCTTCGAGAAAGTGTTTGAAGAGGACGACGGCTATGACCGCTTCATGATCTGGAAGCTCAGCTGGCAGAAAATAGGGTAACCGGTCTGCACTCTGCTCCGGCAGGGTGTTTTTCTTGGCATATAACATATATAATAAGTTCGATACTGTAGATATCATGGAAGGGAAAGAAGATGGCGGACATGATCATTAAACACATACCTGAGGATTTCATTGTCCAGGAAGTGCTTGTTGCGGATTATTCACCGGACCCGGAGGGACGGGAAAGCCTGCTGTTTCAGCTGGATAAAAAGGGCTGTTCCACCTTTGATGCGATACAGCTGATCGAAGACTGGTTCGGCATAAAGGACTGTGCTGCGGCAGGTCTGAAAGACAGCGACGGCATCACCAGCCAGAAGATCAGCGTTCCGATCCGGTATCAGGATATGACAGATCGCCTGGAAGCGTTCAACCGTGAAACACGCACGGAGAAGACCTTTATCCACCTGTCTTTTCTGGGATACGCTGCAGAACCCATAAAGGCAGCCAGGCTGGAAGGAAATGCATTCCGCCTCAGGCTGAGGAATATGGATAATGCACTGGCGCAGTCCTGGCTTGAATGTCAGATCTATACCCTGTCTTTTCCGAATTACTTTGATAAACAGCGATTCGGCGTGCCCGGATATAAAAAAGTCACTCATCTTCTGGGCGAGGCGCTGTACAACAAAGACTACAAAGCCGCATACGAATATCTTGTTCAGGGCGGCACAAAAGAAGCGAAGCTGCCGTTCAACGGGGATCATAAAGCCTTCTTTGATCAGATCGATCCCCGAATCCGGGGATTCTATGATTCTGCTTTGTATTCCATGGATTTCAATGAACGGCTCGGTTCCATTCTCGAGGAATGCGGAAAAGTCGTACCTGTAGAAGATGAGGGCATCATCTTCCGTATGCCGGAAACAAAAAATACCATGTCCGCCCTTATGGCGGAGGATTTTCCCGAAAAGCGGATGGGAGGGTTCCGTGTGAAAACACTCGAACAGGAGGTCCCCCGCAAGCTGATAGTGACCTCAAATATCAATTTCCTCAGCTGTGCGGAAGATGAATACTACCCGGGAAGATCCGTGCTTACAGTATCCTTCTTCCTGCCTATGGGTGCCTATGCGACCATGGCCATGAAGCAGCTGGAGATATTCCTCGGGAAATACTGACATGACTGATATCACTAAATGAAGGACGCACTGAGCAGAATAAAACAGTTTATCGGTGATGTATGGATGATACTTACTGTCGATCCGCTGACCAAGATCATCTTCTCGTTTTTGTGCGCCGTTTTTTCTCTGTTCGCTGCAGAAGTGATGCGCTTCGCCTTCAGCAGGGTGCTGATCGCCGTGGAAGGCGTCAGATATGTAGACAAATCCAACATGCTGAAGGTGTGCACTCATCCTGTGACAGTGATACTGATCCTCCTGTTCCTGATCATCATGACTTTCACCGCGCTGTTTGAGATAGGAGGCCTCCTGCATTCCTTTTCCATGGCGCAGATCGGACGGAAGACCGATATATGGAGCATGATCGCAGCGGGAGCGAAGACCTGCAGGAAGACCCTGGCTCCGCGCAACTGGCCGGTACTGCTGTTTGTGATGGTGCTGTTTCCCGTTACCGGGATAATATCGCTGAGCAATGCTGCGTATAAAGTCAAAATACCGCTCTTTGTAATACTCGGTATAGAGGCCAGACCTCTGTTTGCGGTGGCTTTCAGGATAGTGTATCTGATCCTGATACTCGTGGAGATCGGAGTATTGTTCTCGATCAATATATACGTGCTGCGTGAGACAAGCTTTATCCGCAGCTGCAAAGGCGCATGGAAGCTGGGGAAAGGACGTCATCTGAATACGGTCATATGCATGCTGCTCCTTTCCCTGACAGTCAATTATGCAATTGGCTGTCTCTCGGAACTGCTGCCCGGCAGCGGCACTCCGGAAGATGCCCTGGCTCACATCATAAAGGCGATGATCGTCCCGTCCGTCAATAACGCAGGTATAACTGCGCTGTTCTATCAGTATTTTGAGGAGGACAGATCGCTTGCCGGCATCACGCCGCATATCTTCAGGACTGAGGAGTTCAGCATCATAAAAAAAGCCGCTGTCATCGGATGCTTTGTACTTATGATCGCAGGCGGCATGTTCTATGCGAAGCATGTTTATTACTACCTGTCGAAGGATGTCGTGCGTCCTGAGGTCTGCGCTCACAGAGGAGACAATGTGAACGCTCCGGACAACAGCTACGAAGCCTTTGAACTGGCCGTGTCCGAGGGCAATCCGTGGATAGAGCTGGATGTCCAGCTCACAGCTGACGGCGTCGTGGTCGCCGAGCACGATCAGACGCTGAAAAGACGCTTCGGGCTCGACAAGCCGGTCTCCGAAATGACTTATGACGAGATCATGAAGTACGAGGTCATAAGCGGCAACGGGGATGAATATAAGAATGTCCGTATCACGACGCTTGAAGAAGTGCTGCGGCTTGCCGGAGAGAACGATGTGCTTGTGCAGATCGAGACCAAGCCGTCAAAACAGAGGCCGGGCCTCGAGGAGGAAGTGCTCAGGGTAGTGAACAAAACGGGCATGCATGACAGGGTGATGGTCATAAGCCTCTTCAGCGATTCGATCGCGAAGATCAAAAAACTCGATCCTGAGATGACTGCCGCTCATGCGGTAATGATGACATGGAAGGATTACGCTGAAGTGGAGGATGCGGACAATCTTTCCGCAGAGGTCGGGACCATAACGCCTGAACTGGTGCAGGCTCTGCATGAGGCAGGCATGAAGGTGTTCTGCTGGACCGCGGATGATCCGGACGGGATACAGTATCTGGTAAGCTGCGGCGTCGACGTGATAGGCACCGATGATCCTGTCATGGTAACGAAAAAGCTCGATGAAGCCGACTATTCGGGCGGCTTCAAAAGGTATTGCTATCTGCTGATGAACACGATAGCAGATATGGAACGGTAAGGGGCCGGCAGAAAAATGGGCAAAGAGACGGGGCTTGAACTCCTTGAGGGAGGCAGGAATGCCTTCCCCGAGATAATACGGCAGATCCGCGCTGCTGAACACGAGATCACAGTGCACATGTTCATATGGAGAGAGGACAGGATCGGAACGGAAATAGCGCGCGAGATAACAGCTGCGGCAGACAGGGGCGTGAAGGTCACGATCGAAAAGGACAGATACGCAGTGACACTCGAATATGCCGAAGAGTCGCAGAGGTCCCTGTGCCATCGCCCTGATCTGAGAGACAGGTTCAATATATCCGTGCTTGAATTATTTTATAACAGAGAGCTTATGGGAAAGCGGCTCAGGACCTCCCGCAGCAGCCTGTACACGCGCCTGAAAGAGCACCCGGGCATCGTAATGCTGGACGGCGTCAGGACTTATGACCATTCCAAGTATTATATATTTGACCGCAGAGTCATGATACTCGGCGGCATCAATATAGAGGACAAGGAGTATTACAGCGACATGAAGGGGAGGCTTTATCATGATTACATGATAAAGATCAGCGATCCGGATAAGGTGGCTGAGTTTCTGGAAAAAAGAAAAGATCCGCGAAAGAAAAGCGATCTGTTCAGGGCCAATATGAAGAAGCCTGTCAGCTGTTTTGAACTCAAGTCAAACTACATGGAGATGATAGACAGCGCGGAACGCGAGCTCTGCATCATGATGGCCTACTTCGCGCCGGATAAAGACATACTGTCGGCCATAGAACGCGCGCTGCACAGAGCTGTGCGGGTGCGTATCCTGATCCCGAAAAACGCGAACTTCATGGATGACATGAACAAGCTCGCCGTATCGAAGCTGCTCGGATATTCAAAGACGCACAGTGGCGGATACAGCGGAGAACTAGAAATATTCATGACGGAGAGAATGCTGCATTCCAAGCTCATCATGAACGAGCGGCGCATAATGATCGGATCGTGCAATATAAACAGAAGATCATTTACAAAACTTGATGAGCTGGCTGTTGCTGCGGACAACGACGACAGTCCGTTCGCATCAGAGATACGCTCGAGCGTGAGGGAAGCCTTTCAGAATGCGGAACCTGTCAGCTCAAGGGGGAGGATCAGTTATGATCCGGTGCTTGCAGCAATAGAGACAGCGGTGATGTGAGGCCGCAAGAAAGATATTGACGATCGTTACAGCACGGTGAAAAAGACGGGAGATGATTGATTTGAAGATCGGATTTCAGGGAGTCAGGGGAGCATTCAGCGATGCGGCTGTCAGGCTGTATTATGAGTCGGAAGAGCACAGAGATGAGCTCGGGGATCAGGGATACGAGACTGTCGGATACAGTGACTTCATAAAGATGCTTCAGGATGTGAATGACGGAGCACTCGATGAGGCGTTCTTTCCGGTAGAGAATACTACGACGGGGATAATCGCAAGGACGTATGACTACTTCCAGTACTACAATGTCTATGCGGTAGGAGAGGTGGTTGAACCCATAGTACAGAACCTCATAGTCATTCCGGGGACTCGTCCTGAGGAGATCAGGACAGTATACAGCCATCCGGAGGCTCTGTCGCAGTGCAGCAGTTTCTTCAGAAACAACCCGGATATCAGGACGGTCTCATATGAGGATACCGCGCTTGCCGTCGAGTATGTAAAGAGCTGCGGTGACAGGAGCAAAGCGGCGATCGCCAGCGCTCTTGCGGCAGAGATCAACGACATGGAGATACTCAGGCCGCACGTGCAGAACAGCGACTCCAACATGACCAGATTCCTGGTCATCACCAATCGTCCGGATTATCCGGATAATGCCGACAAGGTAAGCGTATACTTTGTCACACGCCGCACACCTGCAGCGCTGTACAAAGTGCTGGGGATATTTGCATCACTCGAGATAGATGTGCTCAGGCTGGAGAGCCGTCCTATAGTTACCAAGAGGTTCGAATACTGCCACTATGCGGACTTCAGAGGGAACCTCAAAGATCCGGTCACAGAGGAAGCCGTGAGACGCCTTAAGGAGGAGTGCATGGAGGTCATAGTCCTCGGCAATTACAAGTCCGATCCGCTTGCTCTGTAAGACCGGTATGTCTCCGCGGGAGGGGCAGTGTTGTATAATACATGAAGGCGGACCCGGTGTCCGATGTCAAGAACACTTTTTACAGGAGGAAATGATATGGCAGAGAAGAATGTTTTCCTTAAGGACGGATACGAAAACCTGTGCCTCGATGAGCTCAATGATGTAGCAGGCGGTCTTCATCTCAAAGATCTGACACCAGAGGAGAAGGCAAAAATGCGCAAACTGCATGACGAATTCTACAACAAGAAGATGTCAGGCTCACCGGCATCTGAAGAATACAAAAGATACTCGGATTATGTTGAAATGCTCGAAAAGAAATACGATCCGGAATACAACAACGGCAAATGGAACTGAGCCGGTAAGGGGTCATGCATGACAGGGTCAAGGAACGATAAAGGGAGGATTTTGATGAGCAATAATAAAGACTCGTATAATGAACTCAAACTTGCAGATCTTGAGGGTGTTTCGGGCGGCGTGCTGATGAAAGACATGACAAGGAAAGAAAGAAAGAAATACCGGACGCTGCTCAACAACTACGAGAATTCAAGAGGGACCGCCGATGAGGAAACGGCGTACAGGGAGTACGTAGATTTCGCAGATGAGATGATAGAGAAGTATAACTGATCCGGTCCTATGCGACTTTCAGTATGAACTTTACAGTCCTGAATGAAGTGGCTTTGCTTTTGCCGGCGCCTGCAGTCCTGACCCTTACAGTCACGCTGTAGGCGCCTTTTGCGAGGCCCTTGCCTGCAGTTATTTTACCGGTCTTTTTATCGATTTTGATCTTCCGGTTTCCGGATGTTTTGGTGTAGGTCGTCGTTCCCTTTTTTGAGGACCCGAACACTGCAGACGCCTTTATGGTCTGGGACCTTTTTCTCAGTTTGCTGTATGAGACCGTGACGGTCCTGACGGCCGGCGGAGCCGCTTCTTTTGCCCGGGAGGATCCGTCTGCAGGCTGAGCTGACGGTCCTGACGGCTGCGGGGATGTTTTCACAGGGTCTGCAGAGCCTGTTTCCGGCTGCTGAGCTGTTTTGTCTGTGCCTCCGGCAGCCGCATCAGCATACAAAGGATCGCAGTCAGGGATCCCGCATATCGCTATGGTCTGCTTATCGTTCAGCAGATCGTATTTATATTTTATCGAGTAGCCGCATTTATGAGCGTCGAAGAGATATCTGAGAGTGTTCACGAAGGAGAATCCTTCTTTTGTCTTTAATATCAGCTGATAGAAATAGGAGTCCTTGCTGATGTGCGAAAGTATCCAGTTCTTCTGCGCGTCAGACAGCTTGTCGAGCAGAGGGCTCGAGATTATGATGTTGTCAAAGACGCCTGTGACTATCATCGTGTGGTTGTCGGTCCTGTCGATGTCGTAGTGGAGCTTGTATCTCCCGTCGACGCCCTGATAATAGATCTCAAGATCGTTGTCGAAAGTCAGCGTCCTGTCGGACCTGATCACGAGCCTGTAGCTGTACTTTCCGTCCCTGATGGTGATGTTGCTGCCGCTGATGACGTATTCTGCGGGAGAGGTCCACTCCTCGCTCACTATCTTTACACTGTCTGAAGGAATACCCGTGGTGTCGATCTGAGTCGAAGACCTGCCGGAGCCTTCTGTCAGCTGCAGCGTATCCAGATTGCTGACGGTTATCACTTTTTTTCCGCTTGCTGCGCTTTCGCCGTAGCCTGTCAGTACTGCTGCCTGAATGATCATGGCTGCAGCGAGCAATGTTATCAGTATCTTTTTCATGACCGTCTCCCCGTGACAAACCGTCAGCATGTATCACTGTATCTGTAAGAAAGATTCTACATTGCGGACGGCAAAAAAACAATGACGCATCCCCAGGTCTCCATCGGAAAGAGACGGCCTGTTTTTTCTGTTTGTCCGCGAATTAAGCGCTTCATTATGGTAAAATACTGATTGGCGTATTCAGTCCGGGAGGCACGGAGCCTCCTGATGAGAGGGGACAGATCAAGAGATGAAAAAGAGAAAGAATTTCGTACAGAAACTGAGAGAGGAATTCCTTAATACCACGGATACCCTGTGGA
>CADBFL010000060.1 GCA_902793875.1 uncultured Eubacteriales bacterium
TTCTGCGGCGGTCTCAGGGTCTTTGTCCCAGTCCCTGTACTTCGACCAGCCTGCATAGATGCCCGGAGAGAGCTTCTTCGCCTCCTGCTCTTCTCTGATCGCGCTTATCTCCTCTTCGCTCAGGAAGCACGGATATGCGAGGCCCTCTGCGAGCAGCTTCTTTGCGAATGTCTGATATATCTCTCCTCTGCGGCTCTGGGTATAGTCGCCGTAGTCTCCGACGTCGCCGTCAAGGGTAGCTCCCTCGTCGAAACGTATGCCGAAGAATCCGAGAGATGTGATGATGGTCTCGACGGCATTCTCGACATAACGCTTGTCATCGGTGTCCTCTATCCTGAGATAGAAGACTCCCCCGCTCTGGTGCGCAAGCCTCTCATCGACAAAGGCTCCGTAGAGATTTCCGAGATGGATGAAGCCAGTCGGGCTCGGTCCGAGCCTCGTGACCATGGCTCCTTCGGCCAGATCTCTGGCAGGGTACATCTTTTCATAGTCCTCCGGCGTGTGCGGGAGAGCCGGGTAAATGAGTTCGCTTAGTTCCTTGTAGTCCATTACTGATGTCTATCTTCCTGTAGTGTAGTTGTCGAAGTAGCCCTGTATGTAGATGACAGGCGTGCCCTTGTCGCCCGAGCCCGATGTCAGGTCGCAGAGCGATCCTATAAGGTCTGTCAGGCGTCTCGGCGTCGTTCCTTCTGACGCCATGTTGCCCACGAGGCTCTCCTCGCCCTTTGCCTTTATCGCCTTGCTGATGGCGTCTCTCAGAGCTTCGCCCGAGAGGTTCGCGAAATCGTTGTCCGCAAGATACTTGAGCTTGAGCTCGTTAGGAGTGCCCTCGAGTCCCGGCGTGTAGAACGGGGATACGACAGGATCGGCGAGCTCCCAGATCTTTCCGACAGGATCCTTGAAGGCTCCGTCGCCGTAGATCATGACCTCGACATGCTTCCCGGTCTTTTCGAGCATCCTCTTCTGGATGTCCAGGACGAGTCCCTGAGCGTCTCTCGGGAAGAGCTTGACCGTGTCTTCCGTGGCCTTGTTCGATCCGAGCAGTCCGTAATGCTCGTTATATCCGCTGCCGTTCACAGGAGCTGTCAGTAAATCGTCCATGCCGTATACGTTGGCGCCCTTTTCCCTGAGCTTCCTCTTGGTGCGCTCGCGTGTATGGATGTCGCAGCTGATCACGTTCTTCGTGTAATTGAGGATCTCTTCCGCGTGGTTCGCGAAGATGATCTCGACCTCGGCGCCCATCTCTCTGATGAGGTCTCCGTAATACGCCACATAGTCTACGCCCGTGAACTGGTGCTTATTCTCGCCGAAAAGCTCTCTGTATTTCTCAAGAGTGAGCACGTCGCTGTACGGATTGACTCCGGCCTCGTCGATCTGATCCATCGTCAGAAGCGCGTTGCCGACCTCGTCTGAAGGATAGCTGAGCATGAGAACGACCTTCTTCGCTCCCTTCGCCATTCCTCTGAGGCAGATGGCGAATCTGTTCCTCGAGAGGATCGGCCATACGATGCCGATAGTCTCTCCGCCGAGCTTCGCCTTCACATCTGCCGCGATGTCGTCCACGCTCGCGTAATTGCCCTGGCATCTGCCGACTACAGATTCCGTGATGGCCACGATGTCGCGGTCCCTTACCTCGAATCCGTCTTCCGACTCAGCCGCGGCCAGTACGCTCTCCGTTACCATTGCCGCAAGGTCGTCTCCCTCGCGGAAGATCGGGCATCTGATGCCGCGCGATACTGTTCCTACTCTTCTCTCACCCATTTTGTTCTCCAATCACTTTACATCGAAACAATAGTCCCGCCCCTCTTCATTTCTTCCGAAGGACGGGATAATTTTATCACTATTCGTGTTTGTCAGCAATCTCACCGCTGTTCTTGAAGATGCTGTTCTCAGGCACTACTCCCCTGACGCATGACGTCGGATACACGTTGGAATTGCGCCCGATGACCGTTCCCGGATTGAGCACGGCGTTGCAGCCGACCTCGACGTGATCGCCGAGCATGGCTCCGAACTTCTTGATGCCGGTCTCTATCTTCTCAGTGCCGTTCTTTACGACGACGAGCTTCTTGTCAGCCTTGACGTTCGATGTGATCGAACCGGCGCCCATGTGGCTGTAATATCCGAGTATGGAGTCGCCGACATAGTTGTAGTGCGGAGTCTGCACGTGATCGAAAAGGATCACGTTCTTCAGCTCTACCGAGTTTCCGACCACGCAGTCAGCGCCTACAAGAGCCGACCCCCTGATGAACGCGCAGTGCCTTACCTCCGTGTTCGGTCCGATGATGCACGGAGCGCCCAGATAAGCGCTGCTGAACACTTTAGCAGTCTTGTGCACCCATACGTTCTCGCTGACCTCGCCGTATTCGGACGGATCGAGAGTCGGTCCGAGCTCGAGAATGAGATCCTTGATCCCCTTCAGAGCTTCCCACGGATACTCGAACTGCGCGAGGTAGTCCTTCGCGAGAGTATGCTCGAGATCATATAAGTCTTTGATAGTATACATAGTCTTCCTTTCGTGTTTCTTAAAAGATGCGGTATCGTGTGAGATGAGCGGCGGATCGATCACCTTACCGCATCTTATATTGAATCAGTCTGCCAGGTGTCCTTTCTCGCGGATCACATCGATGATCTGATCGACGTACTTCTCGCATTCCTCCTCCGACGGAGCCTCGGCCATGACCCTTACCACAGGCTCAGTGCCGGATTCTCTCAGAAGAGTGCGGCCCTTGTCGCCGAGCGCCTTCTTTGCTGCAGCATCCGCCGCCAGCACGTCAGGATCGCTCATGCACGCCTCTTTGCTCTTTACCCTTACGTTCTTAAGGACCTGAGGGTAGAAGACCACAGGAGCGGCAAGCTCGCTCATAGGCTTCTTTCTGGCAAGCATGACCTCCATGAGCTTGAGGGATGTCAGGATGCCGTCGCCCGTCGTGGCGTACTTGGTGAAAATGATGTGTCCGCTCTGCTCTCCGCCGATGCGGTGGCCGTTCTGGACCATGTTCTCATATACATACTTGTCGCCGACCTTGGTCTGCTCGTATTCGATCCCGACCGCGTCGAGGGCCTTGTAAAGACCGAAGTTCGACATGACCGTCGTGACGACCTTGTTGTTGAGCAGCTTGTCTCTTTCCTTCATGTAGAGACCGTAGATGTACAGGATGTGGTCTCCCGTCACCACGTTGCCCTTCTCGTCGACCGCGAGGCATCTGTCGGCGTCGCCGTCATACGCGAATCCGATGTCGAGGCCGTTGTCGACCACGAACTTCTGCAGATGCTCGATGTGAGTCGATCCGCAGCCCGTGTTGATGTTGTAGCCGTCCGGCTTGTCGTTCATGACATACAGCTTCGCTCCGAGCGCTTCGAACACTCCCGGCGCGATCTGCCATGCGGCTCCGTTGGCGACATCCAGTCCGACCTTGACGTCCTTGAAGCTGAACTTCGACATCGAGATGAGGTATCCGATGTAGCGGTTGCGGCCCGATACGTAGTCCACGGTGCGGCCGATCTCATCGCGCTCCGCCATAGGAACTTCCATCTCGCCGTCGAGGTACTGCTCGATCTTGAGGAGGGTCTCCTCGTCCATCTTCTCGCCGTTGTTGTTGACGATCTTGATGCCGTTGTCATAGTACGGATTGTGGGACGCCGAGATCATGATGCCGCAGTCGAAGTCATCGACTCTTGCGATATACGATACGGACGGAGTCGTCGTTACGTGCATGATATACGCGTCAGCCCCGGATGCCATGAGGCCCGTGCAGAGAGCGTACTCGAACATGTAGCTCGATCTTCTGGTGTCCTTTCCGATGACGACCCTGGCCTTGCGGTCGAGTCTCTTGCCGTAGTACCAGCCGAGGTAGCGGCCGATCTTGATGGCGTGGTCGAATGTAAGCGTCTTGTTGGCCTCGCCGCGGAAGCCGTCTGTTCCGAAATATTTACCCATTACAGTCTTTCCTTTCTCTCGATGTCGAGGAAGTATTTGTACGTATCGACGGTCAGCTCGCCGCAGGCCTCCTCATCGCAGGCGATGATGGCCGCGTTGTGCATCTGGAGAGCCGAGCATGTCCACTTCTGGCTGACTCCGCCCTCTACTACTGCCGCCATGGCTCTTGCCTTGTTATGTCCGCTGATGAGAACGAGGACCTCCTTCGAGTCGGTAACCGTTCCGATGCCTACCGAAAGAGCCTGCGAAGGAACCTTCTCCGGGTCGTTCCCGAAGAATCTCGAATTGACTATCCTTGTGTCCGTCGTGAGGTCCCTGAGTCCTGTGCGGGACGAAAGCGATGTGAACGGCTCGTTGAACGCGAGATGTCCGTCTACTCCGATGCCGCCCATGAAGAGATCGATGCCGCCATAGCTTGCGATCTTCTCTTCGTACCTTGCGCACTCGCCTTCCGGATCATCTGTCATGCCGTTGAGGATGTTGATGTTCTCCGCCTTCATGTCGACCAGGTGGTCGAAGAAGTTGTCGTGCATGAAGTACCAGTAGCTCTGGTCATGCTCGTGAGGGAGGCCGAGGTACTCGTCCATGTTGAATGTAACTACATTTTTAAAAGAGACCTCTCCTGCCTTGTTCTTCCTTATGAGCTCCTTGTATACGCCGATAGGCGAGGAGCCTGTAGGAAGTCCGAGTACGAAAGGTCTGTCCTCTTTGTGTCCGTTTATCTTAGCCGCGATATAGTCTGCAGCCCACTTGCACATTTTTTCATAATCGTCCTGTATTACTACTCTCATCTTTTTCTCCTTTTCCTGCATTTTCCGGAACCGTCCGGGAAAACCTGCTTCCGGGCGCTTTGTCCCGAATACACCGGCATTTTATCACGCGGCGAGAAGCGGTGTAAATGCGGTTCCGGCATTTTCTTTGATTTTATACTCCTGCAGGAGTATAGTATTAGCAGACGTTAAATATTGTGTTTTGAAAGAGAATGAGCACCAATATCTACCACGGATCGGAAATAATAGTCAGGCAGCCGAAGTTCGGGAGCGGGCGGCCGTACAACGACTTCGGCCTCGGCTTCTACTGCACGGAGTACAGGCAGCACGCCGCGGAATGGGCGGTATCCTCCGGCAGGAACGGCTTCGTGTCGGCATACAGGCTCGACACCTCAGGCCTTCGCATGATCAACCTCTGCGGTCCGCAGTATACGGCCCTGCACTGGCTGTACATGCTTTTCAACTACCGCGAGTTCGATATCCCCTCGCCTCTTTCGCAGCAGGCCAGGGAGTATATAAACAGATGGTTCTCCGTCGATCACCAGGGCTGCGACTGCATCTCCGGCTATAGGGCCGACGATGTGTGCTTCGCTTTCGCGAGGGACTTTCTCGCGGGCAGGATGTCGTACCAGAGCCTGGATGCTTATCTCAGGAGCAGCAGCGCAAACAGGGAGTTCGTCCTGAAGAGCAACCGCGCCTTCGACCGCATCACTTTTACAGGTCATGAGCCCGCCGTTTACCGCGACATTTACCCTTCAGGCGCGGCCCGCGAACTTGCGGCGCTCAAAAGTGCCGGCCGGAAGTCCGGAAGGAAGGATCTTTTTATCACGGATATGATAAACGAGGAGGTGAAGCCGTATGATGCGCGCCTACGATGAAGCGTGCCTGCCGCTTGCCTGCGACTGCCTGGGAAGGATGCTCGATTATTCGGTGTACAGCCTGCATATAGATGCTGACTCCATGATGGATCTATTCTCGGCTTCAGGCACCGCCTCTCTCTTCGCCCGCGGAGACATGCGGACCATCGCCGGGGGTTCCGGGATCGAGCTGGCGTATTCCGTCCTCGAAAAAAGCGGCCTCCCGCATGAGAGAGTGCTGCCCCGCCACACAGTGAGCTTCAGCAACGAATACTGGGGCGGCCACGCCCTGGCTTACGCCCAGTGGGCGACGGGGCTTCGCTTCGAAGATCTCGTGCAGCTCCGCCCGGCTTCGGCTGTGATAAGCTCCTGCGCGAAAGAGCGCCTGGCGCTGCTCGAAAGCCTTCCTCCTGACATCAGCGAGGGAGACAAAGCAGCTGAGCTGAAGCGCTTCGGCAGCGGGTTCGCGATCAGGACCGCTGAGAGCATTCTGAGCGAAATCCCGTCAGGCTCCCGCCTGAAAGCGCTGCGAATAAAAAACGGCCTCAGTCAGGGCGCTCTGGCAAAGGCCAGCGGCGTTCCCGTCCGGACCATCCAGCAGTACGAGCAGCGTCAGAAGGACATCAATAAAGCCCGCTTCGAATATATCATCAGGCTTTCGGCAGCGCTGAACTGCGACCCGCCGACCTGTTCGAGCTCTCTAACGGGGCCTGTCCCCGTTAGTCTTCTCTAACGGGGACAGGCCCCGTTACGCGGTATCCACATCTCATCCTCGTTCATATCTGCCATTATCCTTTCTTCCTGCTCTCCGTGAGATTCGTCTCCCTCGACAAACCATCTGTACTTTTCTTCGTTATAGTCAAAGGCACTCATGACCCGGGATGTTTCTATCATTCCTTCCAGCATCTTTCTTATTTCGCTGTTTTCAGCCCTTTTGTCCCGGGACAGGTAAATACCATAGCTGCTGTACGGATAGATCAGAGGGTCTCTTGTCATCATAGCTTTCACCGGATTGAGGTGTATATATCTGCTCACCTCCAGAAAGTATGCTGCATCCTCGATGACAGACGCCTTATACCTTCCTTCGAATACATGACCGGTGAGCGAATACTTCCAGTTGTAAAACGATGCGTATTCTCCAAGCACCCGGCCCATTACTTCGCCCGGAGGAGCATCTGCTGTTTCCATTTCCAGATGGAAGTGGTTCGTCATCAGGCAGACAGCATGCAGTTTGCATGAATGCTTTTCAGTAAATGTTTTCAGACGTTCAAGAAAATACCGGTGATCCTTATCGTCTCTGAAAATCTCGGCTTTTCTGTTTCCGCGGCTCATTATATGGTAGACCGCCCCCGGGTACCATATGCGTTGTTTTCTTGGCATCCTCTCATCCCCCTCATCTTTCTTCCTATGTGTTTTACCAATTGTATCTGCTGTTTGAATTCTGTCAACAGCCTGCAATGACTGTATCAGCGGCATGTACGCTCTGAAAACGCATTTGAGGGGATCTGCTGTTTGTTTCCGGTGAAAAAATGGCGGATTTCATGTATTGTGAAGTTTTTCTGAATTCTTTGCTGAGATCAGACGGGATGGTCGCAGCCGCAGCTGTGGAGGCTGTGGGTAAGCGGCACATCCGGGCCTGTTGCGGGACGGTGGAAAAGGCTGTGGACACCGCGATGCAGCAGGACAAAAAACGCGGTGCCCATGGTCTTTTCCATGGGACCGCGCCGCTTATCCATAACTCCATCAGCCGGGTTAAAGATATCTAACGGGGACAGGCCCCGTTAGAGACGTTTAACGGGGTCAGGCCCCGTCAGAGGTGTCTTCCTCTTCTTTTTCGGTGACTGTCACTCTGATCTTCTGGTTTTTTGATCTGTCCGCGACATACACTCCTTCAGGCAGATTGTATTCGAGCGGCAGCTCCGTATCTTCGTAGACCCCGCTGATATCCACCTCGTAGGCTCTGACAGTTCCGATCTTGTCGATCTCTTCCTGCGGGCCTTTTATAGTCACCTGATCAGGGACGGTGTATTCCCTTTCATAATAGTCATCCTGCGTGTTCTTCACCGGCACGCTCAGATCGACCGTCTTGGTGAAGCCCGTGCACGCGTCAAGCGAGATCTCTTCAGGATATATCAGAACGTGAGGGATCACATTGCCCTCCCTGTCGAGAGCCACGAGATCCACAGTATAGCTCTTGACGGTATCGCCCACTTCATCATAGTCGAGCATGGCCGCGACCTTGTCCACCCCCTTGAGGCGGTCCTGGGTGCAGATCACCTCGGCCTCGGTGTTGCTGAGATCGAAGGTGATGAGCTCGGCATTCTCGTCTTCGGCCTCCCTGTACATCACCTTTATCTCACGGGTGTCTCTCTTGGCCCTGCCCACGCTCACATCAGCGACGGACTTGTCCGCCTTGAGCACGGTAGTTCCCTCAGGCCCGCTTATCCTGAGTTCGACCCTGTTGTCGCCCGCGACGCACTCGCTCAGATCGGCGATGACCGATATGTCCTCAGCGCTGATCCTTCCGGCGTCTACGCGCTTCTGACTGAGCGTCACGGTCAGACCCTCGACATTCGTTCCGGCGACGGCAAGCCCTCTTTCAGCCAGCGCCGCTTCGCCTGTGAAATTCACGGGGACATCGCTGTAGGTGATGTCGGTCATCGGATCATAATTGATGATGACGAACACCCACGCCGCGACAGCTACCGCTACAGCCAGCACCATATTCAAGATCTTACGGCCTCTGGGTGTCACTTCTTCTCCGCTCCTTTCCGCACTTTGAACCTCGAGAGCAGACCGCGGTCTTCATCCGGTCTGATATATATGTCGAGCAGCATCTTCTCGAGTGACTTGAGATCGAGGAACCTGCTCAGCTCGCCGTTTCTTGCGACAGAGATCGCCCCCGTCTCTTCCGATACGATGATTATGAAGGCATCCGACACTTCGCTGAGTCCCAGACCCGCTCTGTGCCTCGTGCCGAGATTCTTGCCGATGTCCTGACGGCTTGTCAGAGGCAGCACGCAGCTTGCCGCGTAGACCTTGTTGCCCCTTATGATGACGGCTCCGTCGTGCAGCGGCGATCCCTCGTAAAAGAGGTTTCCGAGGAGTCTTACCGACATGTCTCCGTCTATGACCACGCCGGTCTCGATGATGTCCGCCAGCGTAGTCTCCTGCTCGATCGCGATGAGAGCTCCGGTGCGCGTCGATGAAAAGTCATCTACCGCATCGACCAGTATGTGCACGGTCGCGTAGCTCTCCTCCTTGCTCAGGTCCCTGAAGGTGCCTGTGATGAAGCCCCTCCTTCCGAGCTGCTCAAGAGCGCGCCGTATCTCAGGCTGGAACACGATCACCACCGCGATGAGTCCTACAGTGACCAGTCTCGTCAGGAGCCAGTTCAGAAGGCTCAGATCGAGGACCTCGGACGCGATGAACGCAGCGACAATCAAAAGGATTCCCCTGAACAGCTGCTGCGCCCTCGTTTCCTTGATGAACTCAAGCAGCTTGTACAGGAGGAATGCAACGATGATGATATCCAGGATATCCGTCACCCTGATGCTGATAAGGATCCCCATCAGATCTTCGAGCATTTAAATCCTTCCTTTTGATGTTCTTC
>CADBFL010000061.1 GCA_902793875.1 uncultured Eubacteriales bacterium
TGCTTTGGATTCGACGATGCCGATGAGCTCGCCTCTGCCGTCGAAGAGTCCTCCGCCGGAGTTGCCTCCGTTGATGGCCGCATCGGTCTGGATCAGAGTCAGAGGCGTTCCTTCGATCGTAAGGTTCCTGTCAAGAGCGCTGATGATGCCGGCAGTCGCGGTGCCGCCGAGCTGTCCCAGAGGGTTGCCGATCGCTACCGCCATGTCGCCAACGCTGAGCTTGCTGCTGTCGCCTATGGAGACAGGCACAAGGTCCTTCGCGTCTATCTTGATCACTGCGATGTCGTTCATCGAGTCGCTGCCGACTATGTTCGCGTTATACGTTTCGCCGTTGTGCAGGGTGACTTCGACCTTGCTGGCCCCCTCTATAACGTGGTAGTTCGTCGCGATGTATCCGTTTTCCTTCACGATGACTCCGGAGCCGGCGCCCTGCGTGAGTTCGAGCTGGCCCCACATGCCCTGCGATGTGCCCGAGACGACGATCTCCACGACGGAGTCCTCGTTTTTCTTCACGATCTCGGATACGGTCAGCTCGCTTCCGGTGGCGTCTCCGAGGTTCAACTCGGACAGCTCGGAATCCACTCTTTCCTTTACCGCGCTGCCGCCGGTGCGCGAGAAGAGCAGGCCCGCTACGGCGCCGAGCATGGCGCTGACTATCATGGTGATGATCATGAAGGCGGCCAGAGTGCCGCGGGTCACATACTTCTTTTCTTTCTTCCTCTTCGAAGAGCCTGCAGGCGCCGCGTGCGCAGGCCCCTCAGGCGCCGCGTGCGCAGGACCTTCGTACGGCGCGCGCGCAGGCGTTTCAGGAACGTTGAATACAGCCTCTTTGTGCGTGTCCTGCGCAGCTGTGTCCGGAACGTCGAACACGGCCACATCGGACGGGACCGGCCCGGCAGCCGGTTCGACCACGGTCTCCGTCAGAGGGACATCCGCCGGCGCAGCCGCGGGCGGTGTTTCTTCCTTCCATTCAAATGAAGGATCGTCAAGTCTGATAATAGTTTTTCTGTCGTCCATGTCCTTTATCTCCCTTATGGCGATATCGTTGCTTTCCCGGTAATTTTACAGCATTTATTCTAGATTTCAAATATGTTGTTATTGTGTCGGTTGCGTCAAGTGTTTTATAATAATCGAGTTGGGAAACAGAAACAAAGGCCATGAAAAAGAACGTAAATCTTAAGATCACAAGCACACAGTATGTCGAGAACCTCAGACCGAGCGGAGAGGCGTTCCTTCGCGAGCTCGAAAAAGAGGATTCGCTCGAGATATACACCGAGGGAACGATGTATTCGAAGAACGACGCCACCTACATCTCGTACGAGGAATCGGAGGAGGCGGGCCTCGCGGACATAAGGACCCTGGTGAAGCTCGACGGCGGTTCGATACGGATCCGCAGATACGGCAGGGACGAGGACGATGACGGCATGGACATGACCCTCAGGCCGGGCATGCTCAACATTACCAGGTATCACGTGCCGCCGATGGCGTCAATGGATCTTGAGGTCTACACCAACAGCCTGGACGAGAGTCTGGACGAAGAGGGTTACGGGACGATATCCGTGGACTACAGGATAAAGTTCGACAGATTCTATTCGAGACGCAATGTGCTCGAGATAGAAGTCATGCCGTCCTGAAGGGACACGGGTGAGGAGCAGAAGGAAAAGGAACGGTTGGAGAAAATGTTTAAAGAAGGATTCAGCGCAGAAACGTACATTGAAGAACAGACCAAGTACATCCTTGAGAGGATCAGCAGCGGCGAGGGGCGCCTTTATCTTGAGTTCGGCGGCAAGCTGGTCGAGGACAAGCACGCGATGAGAGTGCTGCCCGGCTTTGACGAGAACGCCAAGATAAAACTTCTACAGAGGATGAAGGATCAGGCGGAGATCATCATCTGCATCTACGCGGGCGATATAGTCAAGAGCAAGACGCGTCAGGACTTCGGCATCACCTACGATCTGGAAGTCATGAGACTGATAGACGAGTTCAGGAGCTACGATCTCGAGGTCAACTCGGTGGTCGTGACCAGATACGAGGACGCTCCTTCGGTCAACCAGTTCATCGCCAAGCTCGAAAGGCGCGGGATCCGCACCTACACTCACAATTACACAAAGGGCTATCCGACCGACGTCGACACCATCGTGTCCGAAGAGGGTTACGGAGCCAATCCGTACATAGAGGTCACGAAGCCTCTCATAGTAGTGACCGGCCCGGGCGGAGGATCCGGCAAGCTGGCGACCTCGCTCTCGCAGGTATATCATGAATATAAACGCGGCCGCAAGGCGAGATACGCCAAGTTCGAGACCTTCCCGGTCTGGAACCTGCCGCTAAAGCATCCGGTGAACATAGCGTACGAGGCGGCCACGGCCGATCTCAAGGATTTCAACATGATCGATCCTTTCCACCTCGAGGCGTACGGCGAAACGGCCGTCAACTATAACAGGGACGTTGATGCGTTCCCTGTGCTGAAGAGGATACTGCAGGCGATCACCGGCTCGGACGAGGGATACAAGTCGCCGACCGACATGGGAGTCAACCGTGTCGGATTTGCCATCACCGATGATGAGGCATGCAGGGAAGCCGCGAGGCAGGAGGTAGTCAGAAGATACCTGATCGCCGAGTGCTCGTACAGAAAGGGCGCGATCGATGAGTCGACTCTCGAGAGATGCAAGCTGCTGATGGAAGAGGTCGGAGCGACAAAGTACGACAGGCCGGCTGTCGAGGCGGCAGAGCAGTACGCTGAATTCAAGAGACGTCAGAATCCTGAAAGATACGAGAACGTCGTGGTGTCGGCTCTCCAGCTGCCCGACGGGAGCATAGTCACGGGCAGATCCTCGAGGAGGATGGTCGCTACAGCGGCAATGGTGCTGAACGCTATCAAGAAGCTCGCCGGTATCCAGGATGACATGCTGATAATCTCGCCGACGATCTTCGAGAGCATGTCGAACACCAAGGCAGATGTGCTGCACGACAAGACGAGCCTCAACCTCGAAGAGGTCATCATGGCGCTGACGCTGACAAAGCTGACGAATCCGTTCGCCGAACTCGCTCTCAGGGAGATCCCGAATCTGAACGGCTGCGTGGCTCACTGCACTGCCATTCTTTCGGAAAAGGATGAGCAGGCCGTGAAGGCGCTCGGCATCGATATAACGTCGAATCCTGAGTTTTCAAACAACAACCTTTACAGCAAATAGAACAGGGAGGTCGTGTACATGGACAACAAAAAACTTCTCAACAATGTAACCGTAGCTATCGCATTCCTGAACCTTGCCATAATAGTGCTCAAGCTGGTCAGGGAAGTTGCAAAGGACTGAAAACTGAAACGGAGGACTGAGATGAACGCCAAGAAGATCATGAAGAGGATGTCGGAAATTTCGACAGGACTGGCTGTCACAGTGGCATTTTTCAATGTTGCGCTCCTGATCACGGAACTTGTGAAGACCGTGACGGACGACGGGCCGGAGCTCGATACCGAAAATGCATTCGGACTCGAGGAAGAGTCGGCCGAACTCGAAGAAAATTATTGAATTCCTTGCCGCGCTCTGTTAAACTAACGGGGCGCGGCGCATCCGATCTGCTGATGTAAGGTTCCCTATGGAACATACGCCGTTGGCGTACGGACGGGAACCTTGATCTCCGTCGGCTGCGCTCCTTCGATAAGTGCTCAATAACGTTCCCTCCGGATCATACGCCGTTGGCGCAGAGTCGGGAACGTTGACCTTCGTCGGCTGTGCTCCTGCGGTAAGTGCAGAGCGACGCAAAAAAAGAAGCAGCGCATTACGAATGCGTCTCGAATAATATGCTGATGTGGCTCAATGGCAGAGCGACGCATTCGTAATGCGTAGGTTGGGGGTTCGACTCCCCCCATCAGCTCCACGAAACCCTTGAAATTTCACCGTTTCAAGGGTTTTTGTTTTGGATACACTTGGATACTTTTTGGATACACTTTGGGGGAATCAGAGTGTTAATGGGTCAATGCGTAGGTGATCTGGGCCAGCTTTTCGTCTTCGTCGCTCCTGTCGTAGCAGTAATTATTCAGGGTGGTCCTTTCATCGACATGTCCGGCAAGCTGCCTGGTCGTGTTGATACTGACACCATTGCTGAGCAGGGCCGAAGTAAAAGTCTTCCGCTCTTTGTGAGGACTGCGCTCTTCTATGCCGAGATCCTGGCAATACTTTTTCAGAACTCTTTCGATCGCATTGTAGGTACTGACCGGCTTTTCATTCGGACAGAATATGTAGCCGTCTATATCAAGTCCCTCTTCCTGCCGGTGAGTCCTTATCAGATCTATGATATCTGCTGCATTCGGTATGAGCGGAACTGTTCTGCTTCCGTAGGCACCTTTAGTATGATCAACGATCTCTCCTGTCGGGAAGCGTACCAGCCTGTTCACAAGCATCCTTTTACCTGTGATATCTTCAAACTTAAGGGCAGATATCTCACCAAGACGTAAACCTGTGTAAAAAAGGAAGATCACTGCAAGGGGAGCATATCGCTGAATATAGTTCTCCCGCTTGTTGAATGCCTTCCATGCTCTTTCTATAAGCATGCTTTCTTCGGACTTGGTGAATACCTGGGTGTGATCAGGCTTCTTTACCTCCGGAACAAGGACTCTGCGTCTGTTGATCCTGACATCCAGAAACAGGTTCTTTTCGATGATCTCGCTGTCTACCGCGAACTCGAGCATCTGTCTGAGGATGACAGAGAAGTTTCCGTACTTGTGTGCGTTCATCCCGTGCTCCCGGATCATCGTGTGGACCCAGGTGTCGATCTCAAGCTTTGTGATGCTCCTGATAGGTTTCTTTACTATCTCGGCATTTTCATAATACTTGCGCCAGTCCTTTTTGATACGAATTACTGTTGTCTCACATACGTGAACACTCTTATACTCGATCCAGGCTGGATACAGATCTTCGAGAGTACATACATTTTTGAACAGACCGGCCTCGATAGACTCATAGTGCTTGCATAATAATGTTTCAAGTTCATCAAGGTGAGTCTTTACGATCAGCCTGCGGCCTTCCGAGTTGGAATCATCCGGCAGATGTGTACGCCAACGTCCGTCTTTGCCCTGATATATCGAGTAAGGGTGTTTCTGTAGAATCTTCTCCTTTCGTGCTTTTCTCATATTTTCTTCGACGTCCCTCAAATCAATGATACCATTGATCTCCAGAAACGCCAGAGTTTCCTCAGGAGAGAAGGCAGCCGAAGCGAGTGCAGCATCATTCTTATTCAGTTGTGAACTGATGCCTGCTTTCATGCTCCGGCATTCTCCTTTCAATTATTTTTATCAGCGCTCATACGCTTTCGAGTTGTTTGCTCTGCTTTTGTTCCGAACATGATCACCCCGGCGGTAAGCCTGTTCGATCGCAATGTCTTCACGGATCTTTTCGCTGCGTTCCAATATGAAGTCGGCGGTACGGAGCTCTTTCCTCATAAGCGAAATACTGCCTGTAAGCTCCGATCTTTCAGCTTTGAGCTCATCGATCCTTCCGGGATCTTTAGCGCGTCTCAGACGGTTATTTATCCTGTTTCGCTCCCGGATCAGCACATCCATGTGTTCTTCAGTGGAGGAAATGTATTCCGAAAGATCCGCATCGGTCCGGATATGCCTCCCGGCAAGGAACCTGGCTGCCTGAGAATATCTGTCGCACATCCTGCATGCTTCGCGCATTTCAGGCGACAGGGGATGGTGCTTTCTCTTCGGGATCACACCGAGAAGGTAGCAGTACTTGAGATAAAGGCCGTATATCCCTCCGACTTTGCGTAGAGTTTTTCTTCTGACCTGTGACCTGACGGCATGAGGCTGATGAAACGGACGCTCTCTGAGAGCATTTCTTCTTTCATAAACAGCATCGATGTCCTGACTTCCGATCCTTTTTTCTATTCCCGGAATGTCGTATTCTTCTCCAAGACGATAAAGTCTCGTGGATTTTTTTGAATGAATGGATCTTATAGTCGCGTATTTTCTGTTCGGATCCATGCTCAGGATGTATCCCTGCCGGCGCATCAGATCTCTGAACATATACACATTAGTGCTGAGCGAGATCGCGTTGTCGATGGCTTCGCGCATCAGGTTGTGCCTGGTAGGCTCGCCGTTTTTCTCTGCAAAGTAGAGCTGGCGGGGAGTTCTTCCTTTGGGATTCTCAATAACTGAAAGGCCGTTTTCGCGGCATATCTCGTCAGACAAAGATCTGAACCTGCGGTAAGCGCCTTTATCGCAGTTGAATTTTTTCCCATCGATGAACGAGACTGAGTTGACTACCAGATGGTTGTGAAGATGATCCCGGTCAAGATGCGTCGCTATCAGGACCTGATACTTATCTCCCCACATCTTTTCGGCAAGCTCGACACCGAGCCTGTGGCATTCCTCCGGCGTAACCTCCCCGGGCCTGAATGACTGATAGCAATGGTATGCAGCATTGCCCCCGGTCTTTCCGTAGAGCGATTTGACATTCATCATCTCCTCGAAGGCTGTATCCGCATAGCAGTTGATACCGGAAACGAAGCAGGATCTCTCATCACCGCTTACAGTTTTTTCTCCGTTCATCGCATAGCTGATGACGTTCTCAAGATCATTCACATCAGTTTTCTCCGGATTGGCAGCATAATCCAAAGCGCATTTCAGATTTGCTTTCACGGTCCAGATCTTAGTCGTTGCCATTTTTTACCTCCGCTTTAGGCTTTGAATGTGACATGAGCTGCAGAGTATCTGTCATGATCATTCGAATATATTCAGCGCAGCTCATGAAGAATCTGCGCTGCTCTTCATCGGAAGCGGACCGGGCTCTCTGCTCAAAGTGGGATATGACATTCCGCAGACGCATCAGACTCTGGATCATTTCTTCAGACGGAAGCTCCTTCGGCTGCTTTTTCATGGCGATCTGCCGGAGATATTCAGAGACTGACAGTCTGCATTTTCTTGCATTGCGTTCGATCTTTTCTTTTTCTTCGGGAGTGACGCGAATATTTATCCCGAAGTTTCTTTTTCGGTTAGCCATTATTATTCCTTTCCGTGACGAAGACCGGCGGCGGATCGTCACTTTGATACTTGTGAAAACTGATACGGGGTCGCAGGGGCAGAGCCCCTCCCGGTATTGCCATTTCTGGCAGTGCCGAGGCTGTGTTTTGGCTGCCGTTTACCGGCTGGCGATACAAAGCCTATGCTCGCTATACTCACAGACATCTTCAGGATGTCTTTATGTGGCAACACCCGTGGCCATACACGGATGTTGGCCTCCGCCGTTTTCGCGGCAATACATTCAGCGCAGTCTTCAGTGACAGCTGTGACGGCAGTGACGATATCTACCCACCGGGGGAGGAGCCGTCACAAGCGTCACTGTCGTCACTGCCCGGGACATCATCCGCAGCATTGTTTTCTTTTCTGCCAGGCCTGTCTTTCAGCATCTTGCGATCTACATAAAGCCTCATGCCTCTGACATTGTTTTTCCTCGGGAGCTTCTCAAAGCGGATACACTCCGGAAAGAAGACTTCATAGTAGTGTCTGGTGATCTGCTTTGCCATCTGGTTCGCAGGTATGCTCGCATCATTGATCGCAGCCTGAAGCTGCGAGGCGCTTCCGAACCAGGATCCTTCCTGCTTGATGAAGTTCGCTACTTTATACAGAACTTCAGGTATCTTTTCTTTTTCGATCTCAGCTGCGCTTTTCTCTTCAAGCATGTGCCACCTGAGGTCAACGAATTCGAGAATGAGTTTCCGTTCTTCGACATCTCTGCCGCGCACATACATCTCGGCAGTGGTTGAGCCTTCCCGTCTCTTCAGAACAATGTTCGTATCGCTCACACCGGTTATGCCGTTGGTCCCGGTGATCTCATTGAAGGGATCATTCAGATCCGGCTTTTGCCGAAGATGATGGATGGCAATGATCGACTTATTGTTCAGATCTGCGATCTCCTTGAGCTTGCTTATCTCATCGTAGTCTTTGCTGTACGAGCCGCTGCCTGAGCCGTCATCTGCTCCCCGTATCTTCTGCAGGGTGTCGACTATGATGAGATCGATATCCCTGTGGTCTCTCAGGAAACTTACGATGTCTCTTGTGAAACCGGAGCCGATACGCTCGCTTGAGGTCGAGACATATAGGTTGTCCGGCGGTTCGTCTACCAGCTCATGCATCCTGTTGCGGACCCTCAGGTATGTGTCTTCGAGGCAGTAGTACAGGACACCGGTCTTTTGGACGGACTTGCCGAGAAAGGGGACCCCGTTGGCTACTGAGATCGCAAGATCGAGTGCCAGCCAGCTTTTGCCGATCTTTGGAGATCCTCCAAGAACGGTGAGGCCTTTAGAGATAAGACCTTCTACTATCATGGGCTGCGGTTCGAATATCTTATAGAAAATGCTTTCTGCTGTGATTGGCTGCGTATGTTGTGTCATGGTTGCTTGTACCTCCTCTCACTACTCCAAGGACTTTTTGCTGCAAAAATTACCTTTGTTTCCGAGTGTTTTTTGTAAAAGAGCAAGAATCGAATCTGCGACATCCTTCTACTAAAGGGAAATAAAAACTCAAAAACCACACCCATTTTCATCAAATTTGATAAGAAAAAATTCTTATCCCCGGTTCTCATGCAGTTAAGCGTGCTTACATATTACTCAGACGATTCCCCAAAATACGGACTGGGTCAGACCGATTGAATCGGTCTGATGGGTACCGCTCACGATTTGCGCGAAGATCCTCTCACTAATGAGCAATGGAAACGGGTTTTGACACCCCCTCTTTCGAAAAAGTCCTCTCACTCCTCCTAGGAAAGAAACACTGCAAAAATTAACCTTGAGAGAGAATGTTTTTTAAAAGGAACAATCTGGAATAAAAAATCCCTCTCACTTGCAGGCCGTGAGAAGGGCAAATCGTCAGGGTGATATCTGAATTATTTTTGTATAAAACTCGTAATTGACAGGAGATTTGTGATAGAATCACTCTGATATTTAATAATTTTTTTGGAACAGACAGGATGTTTGCAGAGGTTATAACAGCCGCAAATACAAACAGGAGAAACGATCGATGAAGAAGAGATTATTCGGGATCCTGCTCAGCTTCGCGCTGATGATGGGGATGATGCCGGTG
>CADBFL010000062.1 GCA_902793875.1 uncultured Eubacteriales bacterium
GGCGCTCCTCTTTCTTTACTGTTTAGCCTGCTTGTTATTCACAATTTTCGCTTTTCTTTCAGCGCTGTCGACTATGCGGACGGCTTCGGCCGCGATCTCGCGGAGCCTCTCCCTCTCGTCAGAGAGGTAGAGCCAGCCCAGCAGGGCCTCGAAGCCGGTAGCTATCTTGTACTCCCTGGGGTCTGCGTGCTGAGGCCTCGACATCGCCCTGTGATTGCGGCCCTTCTTGTATACGGCCGTCTCCTCTGCTGTCAGAAAGCCCGACGCGACCATGGCCTTCGCGGCCTTTGCCTGTCCGGCGGCCGAGACATATCTCACAGCCGTGTGATGGGCCCTGTCCACATCGCCGGGCCTGTCCGTCACGATCTTCTCGCGCACCATGACCTCAAAGACGGCGTCCCCGAGGTATGCGAGAGTTGTCGTATTCATTTTTCCGAGCTTTTCTTTTGTCATCCTGTTACGTAAACTGTAATTTTCTTCAGATCGCCACCGGAATATTGCGTATCTGCTCTCCGTGCTGATAATCCTCGACCTTTATGTCGTCCGTCGTGAAATCGTAGAAATCCTTCACATCCGGGTTCAGCGTCACCTTGGGCGCAGGGTACTGCGGCCGTGAGATCAGTTCTTCTATCAGAGGCACATGCCTGTCGTAAATATGCGCGTCCGCTATGACGTGCACCAGCTCGCCCGCCTTCAGACCCGAGACCTGAGCGAGCATCAGCAGGAGCATCGAGTACTGCACCACATTCCAGTTGTTGGCAGCCAGTATGTCCTGCGACCTCTGGTTGAGTATCGCGTTCAGGGTATCGCCCTTCACGTTGAAGGTCATCGAATAGGCGCAGGGCTCGAGCCTCATCTCTGAGAGGTCCTCGAAATTATACATATTGGTAAGTATGCGCCTCGAGTACCTGTCATTTTTCAGACACCAGAGCACGTTGTCCACCTGGTCCATCTCGCCCTGTTTAAACTTATACTTCCTGGCCATCTGGTAGCCGTAGGCCTTTCCGATGGTACCCTTTTCATCGGCCCACTCGTCCCAGACATGGGATCTCAGATCCTCAAGGCGGTTCGACTTCTTCTGCCATATCCACAGCATCTCGTCTGTCGCAAGCTTAATGGCCGTGGGCCTCAGCGTGAGCGCCGGGAACTCCTCCGAAAGATCGTATCTGTTCACGACCCCGAAGTTCTTTATGGTATGGGCGGGCGTTCCGTCCTCCCAGCGGGGCCTGACCGGCATGCCCTCGGTGCTGAATCCGTGATCCAGTATGTCACGGCACATATCCACGAATAACTTATCTACTCTGCTCATTCAGCTCTCTCTAGTTTCTTATGACCTGCACTCCCTGCGGAGTGTCCTTCAGCGTTATCCCCATGGCCGCGAGCTGATCTCTTATCTCGTCGGCGCGGGCCCAGTTCTTCTCTTTTCTGGCGGCCTGTCTCTCATCGATCAGCGCCTGTATGTCGTCTCCGAGGCCTTCCTCTTCATCTTCCGCCCCGAAGATGCCGAGCACGTCCGTAAGCTCCCTTATCCTGGCGAGCGCCTCCTTCGCATACGACTTCGAAGCCCCGTCCTTTACTGTCAGATTGATCTCCGACACCAGCTCGAATATGGCGGCTATGCCGTCGGCTGTATTGAGATCGTCGTCCATCGCCTCGATGAATCCTTCTCTGAACTTATCGAGCGAGGAGATCTTAGCGGCCTCGTCAGCCATAGGCTCGTCCGTTCCGTTCGTCATCAGGAACTCGAGCGTTTCCATGGCCGTCGCGATCCTGTCATAGCCCTGTTTCGACTGCTCCATAAGCAGGTCGCTGAAATTGATCGGGCTCCTGTAGTGGCCGGAAAGCAGGAAGAACCTTATGACATCGCCTGAATATTTCTCTCTGATGTCCCTGACCGTGAAGAAGTTGTTCAGGGATTTCGACATCTTCTTTCCGTCTACGTTGATGTATCCGTTGTGCATCCAGTAACGCGCGAACGGGACTCCGTTGCACGCCTCTGACTGGGCGATCTCGTTCTCGTGATGAGGGAAGGTCAGGTCCTGCCCCCCTCCGTGGATGTCTATAGTTTCTCCGAGGTGCTTTTTAGCCATAGTCGAGCACTCGATGTGCCAGCCCGGGCGTCCCATCCCCCACGGCGACTCCCACGCGATCTCGGACTCCTCCTTGCGGGCCTTCCAGAGCGCGAAGTCGAGAGGATCCTCCTTGACCTCGCCTATGGCTATGCGGGCGCCGCTTTCAAGGTCGTCTATGTTCTGTCCGGAGAGCTTGCCGTATTCAGGGAACTTGCGCGTCGAATAGTAGACGTCGCCGTCAGCCTCGTATGCATATCCCTTGTCTATGAGGGTCTGCACGAAATCGATGATCTCGGGGATGTGCTCCGAGACCTTCGGGTGCACATCGGCCTTAAGGACGTTCAGCGCCCCGGCGTCATCGAAGTATTCCTTTATATACTTCTCGGAGACCTCCGGCGCCGTGATGCCTTCCTCCTTTGCCCTGTTGATGATCTTGTCGTCGACATCGGTGAAGTTCTGGACGAATTTCACATCGTAGCCCCTGTATTTGAAATACCTTCTGAGCGTGTCGAAGACGACGAAAGGCCTGGCGTTTCCGATATGGAAAAAGTTGTAGACCGTCGGACCGCATACGTACATCTTTACTTTGCCCGGCTCAACAGGTACGAATTCTTCTTTTCTGTTCGTAAGTGTATTGTAGACTTGCATGTTGTTTTATCCTCCTGTGCACCCGGCGCTGACGCTTCTTCACTTATTCTGAATGCTCCGGCGTCATCGCCCCGGTATTTATCATCTCTGTTTCCCGGTTCAACCAGGAGCGAAGCTCCATCAAGCTCGCTTGGTTGGAGCGAGCGACGCCGTCAACAGGCGCCGGGAGCTTCAGCTCTTGAAATCGTCAGTCGGGGATTGCGACCCACCACTGACGATCGAATATGGAACCCGCCGCCTATGCGCACATTGAGGCGGGGGACATCCGGCGTCTGTTATTATACACCGAGAACGGCTCCCATGCACCCCATCAGGACAAGCACGAATATCGGGGACTTTTTGTATCTGACCATGAGGAGCACGGTCAGCGCCAGAAGCGCCAGCGATACCATGTCGACCGGCAGTCCGAAGAACGCCGCCGCAGGTCCGCTGCTTATGTCGGCGCCGAGCTTTGCAAGGAGTCCCCTTCCGAGGCGCCCCTCTCCTGCTACCGCAGGAGCGATCAGCATGACTGCCGCACCCCCTATGAGACCGATAGTCGCAGGACGTATGCCGTTCATGGCTCCGTTCACCCACTTGTTGTCCCTGAACTGAGTCAGCATGCGCACCACCAGGCTCATTATTATGAACTCGGGAAGCACCACACCGAGAGTCGCAGCGGCTGCTCCCCCGATCCCCGCGGCGAAATATCCGACGTATGTAGCCGTGTTGACAGCCAGCGGTCCCGGCGTGATCTGCGATATGGCCACTATGTTGGCGAACATCTCCCGGCTCATGTCCATGAACGGCTGGATGCTGTCGTATATGAGCCTTACTATCGCAAGCCCTCCTCCGAAGCCCAGAAGGCCGACCTTTGCAAAGGCGGCGAAGAGTCTGAGGTATATCATTCTCCGTCACCTCCCCCGTCTTTGTCCGCCGCAGAGCCACCGGAAGGGCCTCCGTCCGCATCCGCGGCCGCGGCCGCCTTGCCGCCTCCTGCCAGAGTCACTATGACGCCCAGTACTATGAAGAGCAGTATGACATAAGCCGTATTTACATTGAACACGGCGATGAGCGCGAATGCCAGCGCTGCAGCGGCCGCAGTCCATTTGTCTCTGATCACCTTAGGCGCGAGCTGGATGACGGCCACCACTACGAGGCCCAATGCCGCGACCCTGAAGCCGGCCATGGCTCCCTGAACATACGGATCATCGCTTATCAGACCGAGGAATTTCGCGATGATGAGTATCATCACGAAAGAAGGCGTCACGACCGCAAATGTGGCGACGGCAGAACCCGCGAGCCCCTTCTTTTTGTATCCCACATATGTGGCCATGTTCACCGCTATGACTCCGGGCAGCCCCTGGCATACAGCCACGGCATCGACGAACTCCTCCTCCGTGAACCACTTCTTCTCATAGATGAGTGAATTCTGAAGGAGCGGGAGCATGGCAATGCCGCCGCCCACAGTAAAGGCGCCGAGTTTGAAAAATACCAGAAACAGTTCTGTCAGCACATTCATATCGGTTTATTGTAACACAAAAAAAGAAGAAGCGACCGCTCCCGCGCAGATCGCTTCCTCCTGAGAGGGATATTATTCCGTTGATATCAGTTGATATCAGTCGTCATCATCGTCATCATCGTCATCATCTCCGTCGTCATCATCGTAGTCGTCGCTGCTGCTCTCGTAGTGATCGTCATCGTGATCATCATAATCATCGTGATCGTAGCTGTCGTAGCTGTCGTAGCTGTCATCGTCAGCTTCGTAATAATCATCATGATCATCGTCATCGTAGTAGTAATAGACGCCGGATCCCTGCGACGGGGACGCGCCCGCTTCCGGTTCGTACTCTTTTTCATATGAGACGATGCTTCCGTCGCGCGCGTTGATGTCATAGTCATGCTCATAGCCCCCTGCTGTGAACGATACATCGTATATCACGATGCCGTTTTCGCAGTCCAGCTCGTATTTTGTGTTTGCAGCGTCGCTCCTGCTGACGCCGGCTTTTTCAAGCGCGATCGCAAGCGCTTTTTCACTCCCTATGTACCCGCCTGCTTCGGCTTCGCCGTACGATGTGTCGGCGGACACGCCCCTCTTCTGTGCCAGAAATATGAGGTCCTGCGTTGAAAGGCCGAGAAGGTCAGCTTCCGTCATTCTTGTGCTGCCGGTCTCCAGCAGGCTCTGTATCAGCCAGGCCTTGCCGAGGGATATGCCATGCTTTTTTGCGAACACTCTGACCGTCTCGTCTGCGTTTACGACCTGACCCAGTATCGCCGCAGCGATCTCCGTATCTTCGAGATAGGTGTTCAGGTCCCCCGAGAGACGTCTTTCGATCTCAGTCCCCCGCTGAGCGTCCTCCGCGCTTACCGACAGAAGTATGGAGTTCGAATCATCCGCCAGATATCCGCGCGTGAGCATCGAGCCTACGATGGCGTTGCACGCTACATCTATGTCGCTGCCTTTGAGATCCATGTCCGCGAGTATCTCCGCCGCCTCTTCATTGACCGCATCCGCCTTCATCACTCTCTCATTTTTGTCGATGCTTATCTCTATGCCCGGATTGACATCGAGGCTTACTACGGCAAGGGCGTTCCCTGCAGCCGAGAGGGATATCCCGGCCGTCACGATCACAGCCGCCGCGGCGCAGCCTGCGAGAGCCTTCACCCATCCGGCTTTTCCTCCTTTTTTCGGACTCATGCCCGGGACCCACCGGTCCTCTTTCCCGCTGTCTTTTGCGATCGCATCGCGCATCAGCTCTTTCGGCTCATCTTTTATATCCAGCTCGGCCATCAGCCCTTCAAGAATATCCGGGGTGTTGTTTTCGACGGCAGATGCCAGTCTTTCCCTGATCTGTTTTTCTGTCATTCTTCTCCCCCATTCTCATCAAGCTGCTTCTTCAGTTTCTTTATCGACCGGTTGTACTTTGAAAGAACGGTCCCTACAGGCAGATCGAGTATCTCTGCTATCTCCCTGTGTTTGAGTCCGGTCAGCGAGTGCAGTATCACTATCTGCCTTTCCTCAAAATCCAGTTTTGAAAGAGCCTCCTGAAGCACGATCCTGTCAAGGACGCTCCCGTGGTCATTGCCGTGCACAAGGTCCTCGTATTCGGAGATGTCTTCGCACATGCCTCCCGTGCGCATCCTGCTGTAGCATAGGTTCCTCACTATGGTCAGTATCCACGCAAGTGGCTTTCCCATCGGCCTGTAGGTGACCGCCGCCGTATATGCCTTGATGAACGCATCGTGCATCACATCCTCGGCGTCATGCCTGTTTTTCAGTATCGACAGCGCGAATCCGTAGACCGCTGAAGAGGTCTGTTCATAGAGCTCCCTGAATGCCGCGCCGTCGCCGTCCGCCATCCGCAGTATTAAGTTTTCGTCGACCGCCGCTGCATTCATGCCGCTCTTACCTTCCTGTCATTTCCCAGCTGATCTCTTTTATCTTTCCGTTCGGCGCAAGCATTTCTATCTCATACCTGTATCTGCCGCTGCGGAATCTGACCTCATATGTGCCTTCTCCGTCATCGTACTCATATCTGCAGATACCCGATTTTACCGTCGCAAGCTTCACCCCGGACGCTTTTGCCGCTGCCCTGTATGCCGCCGCTCTGCCGATCTTCTCCCTCGAGCTGTTCCTTCTGAGCTGATACTCGATGGATTTTTCGATTATCTTTCCGTCTCCTGCCGCTATTCCGTAGCTGTACTTCGCTTTGTTCTTTCTGTTTCTGAATTCAACATCGTATTCGCGGTCTTCACGGTCATACTTTACCCTTAATCCGTACACCTGTCCCTTTGACAGTTTTGCGTTCCTGAGCGCTGTTTTCTCTGCCGTTTTGCTTGTGGTCCCGGCTGCAAACACGCTCGCGCTCATCGCCATTACCATCATAAGCGCCAGTACTATCGTAGTCAGTCTTCTCATATCACACCTCCTGCAGTTCTTTTTCCGTATCCTCTCAGGCATCCCTTTTGATCGCCCTTCTATTAAGTCAACGCCCGGAGGAGGTGTTTTATTGCACAAATATATAACTTTTTTATAACTACGCTGAAAAAAAGTCAATAAAAAGCCGGGGACAAGCCCCGGCCTGCATGACTAGTGAGCGTTCAGAGTCTCTTCCGAAAGGTTCTTAAAGAGGTATCTGCCGTCCCCCTCGAGATCGACGAGAGCCTTGGCCTTCGCAATAGCTTCTTCGGCGCTCATGACTTCGTGATCGTCCTCGCGGCGGAGCTTGTACTCAACCTTGCCTTCTCCGGCGAGCTTGCCGACCGTGATCCTGATCGGGATGCCGATGAGGTCGGCATCGTTGAACTTGACTCCCGGTCTCTCGTCGCGGTCGTCCACCATGACCTCGACGCCCATGGCTTCGAGCTTCTTCTCGATATCGTAGGCGAGGTTCAGCTGAGTCTCGTCCTGCGACTTGATGACCGTGACTATGACGTGGTAAGGAGCTACCGACAGCGGCCATATGATCCCCTTGTCATCGTGATGCTGCTCTACGACAGCCTGCATGGTCCTCGAAACGCCGATCCCGTAGCAGCCCATCCAGTAAGGATGATCCTCTCCGTTCTCATCCTTGAACGTAGCGTTCATGGACTCTGAGTACTTGAGTCCGAGCTTGAAGATCTGTCCGACCTCGATGCCGCGTCTGAATTTGACCGGCTTTCCGCAGTGCGGGCAAGGGTCTCCTTCCTGGAGTTCCTTGATATCCGTAACGATGTCTCCCTTGTAGTCTCTTCCGTAGCATACGCCGAGCATGTGGTGGTCTTCCTTGTTGGCGCCCGCGCACATGTTTACCGTGCCTACGAGTTCGGAGTCGACCACGACGATGCAGTTCTTGAGTCCGATCGGGCCCGTGAATCCTGCGACGCTGCCTGTGATCGGTCCCATGATATCCTCATCGGCGAACTCGATATAGTGGGCCGGGATGTCCAGAGCGTTGACGAGCTTCGTCATGTTGAGCTGTCTGTCTCCTCTTACGAAGCAGACCACGTTGTCCTTAGGATTGAGGTCCGTGTCATAAGTAGTGAACATAAGCGCCTTGATCGACTTCTCGACCGGAAGCTTGAGGTAGTTGCATACGTCCTCGATGGTCTTTGTTCCCGGCGTGAAGACGACCTCTGTAGGCTGCATCTCCTCCTTCACAGGAGCCTCATCGCTGCACTCGGCTCTTTCGACCGTCGCAGCCATTCCGCACTCATCGCAGTAAAGGATGTCGGATTCTCCCCAGTCGGAGAGGGCCGAGAACTCGTGCGACTTGCTGCCGCCGATAGGGCCGTTGTCGGCCTCTACGATCCTGTAATCGAGTCCGCAGCGCGTGAAGACCTTCTCGTACGCGTGGTACTGTCTCATGTACGCAGTGTGCAGGTCTTCCTCTGTAGCGTCGAATGAGTATGCGTCCTTCATGATGAACTCTCTTGTCCTCAGAAGTCCGTATCTCGGACGCGACTCGTCCCTGTACTTGAACTGTATGTGATAGAGGGAGAAAGGAAGTTCCTTGTATGACGACCATTCCTTGCGGACGAAGTCAGTGAACATCTCCTCGCATGTAGGGTTCAGTATGAAGTCGTTGCCGTTGCGGTCTTTGATCCTCCACAGTTCAGGTCCGTAGGCGTACCATCTGCCCGTCTCCTGCCAGAGTTCGGCCGGATTGACATGCGGCATGTATACCTCCTGGCAGTCGATGTAGTCCATCTCTTCTCTGACGATCTGTTCCACCTTTCTGATCGTTCTGTATCCCAGCTTAGGGAACATGTACAGTCCCGCAGCCTCCTGCCTGATCATGTTGGCTCTTACGAGCAGCTTGTGGCTCTCGAGCACTGCATCGGATGGTGCTTCTCTTAAAGTCTTGAGGTGCGTCTTTGATAATCTCATCTTTTAAAAACTCCCTTCTATTGATACAGCGGCCATGGCGACTATGCCTTCGCCCCTGCCGGTGAACCCGAGCCCTTCTTCGGTCGTCGCCTTTACATTGACGGCCGATTCGGGGATCCCGAGCACCTTTGAAATGTTCAGTGTCATCTGTTCTGTGTAAGGCGCGAGCTTCGGCGTCTGGGCTATGATCGTTATGTCAGCGTTGTTTATCTTGACCTCGCCCAGCATCCTTCTGACCTCAGCCAGAAGCTTCATCGAATCCGCTCCCTTATATTTTTCGTCCGTGTCCGGAAAATGTCTGCCTATGTCTCCGAGACCTGCAGCCCCGAGCAGTGCGTCCATCAGCGCGTGTGCCGCGACATCCGCGTCCGAGTGGCCGTCCAGCCCGAGCTTGTTGGGGATCGGGGTCCCGCAGAGTATAAGGTCTCTCCCCGGGACAAGGCGGTGGACATCATATCCGGTGCCGACTCTGGTACCCATGTGAATATCCTCCAG
>CADBFL010000063.1 GCA_902793875.1 uncultured Eubacteriales bacterium
GTTCCAGAAGTATCTGCAGAGCGGCGAGCTCGGGCTTCTCGGACTCCAGAACTTCGACAGCTGGGTGGGCATGTTTGCCGAGAAGACGACGGAGTTCGAGATCGCGGTGGACACGGGCAGCTTCAGGCTCGCGACAAGGTTCTCGAGATTCCACAACATCCCCGAGCTCACTGCAATGCTCGCATCGATCGCGGACTTTCACAGCCTTGACGAGTCGGACGATCTGCCCGGATTCGACGGCTACACCGACGTGCTGATCCCGAAGTCGGCTGCGCTCGGTGATTACCTCAAGGACATCTCAAAGCGCGCCGACAGAGTGCACAACAGAGAGGTCAGCCGTGAAGAGGACAACATGCTGAAGATAACCGGAGACGGGCGCAAGGCTGCGCTCGACATGCGTCTTGTCCTGCGCTTCGATGAGGAACAGCCTCTCTACGGCATGCAGGTCGGCAGGTGCAAGGTCAGCGAGTGCGCGGAGCGCGTCGCCATGATCTGGCATGAGACAAAGTCGGACAGGCTGACACAGCTCGTGTTCTGCGACACATCGACGCCGCGGGCGGGCTTCAACATGTATGACGAGCTCAAGCTCAGGCTCACGGACCTCGGCGTCGATGAGAGCGAGATAGCATACATACATGATGCGTCCACCGAGGCCAGGCGTGAGAAGCTGTTCAGGAGCGTGAGAGAGGGCCGGGTGAGGGTCCTCATGGGCTCCACCTTCAAGCTCGGGCTCGGCGTCAATGTGCAGGACAGGCTCATCGCCGTGCATCACCTCGATCTGCCGTGGAGACCGGCTGACATGGTGCAGCGCGAGGGCCGCATACTGAGGGCGGGCAACCTCAATGAGAGGGTAGATATATACCGGTATATCACAGAGGGCAGCTTCGACGCTTATTCATGGCAGCTGCTCGAGACCAAGCAGCGCTTCATCACGGACATCCTTTCGGGAACGATTGCGGGCAGAAGCGGAAGCGAGGTCGATGACACCGTGCTGGATTACGCAGAGATCAAGGCGCTTGCCCTGGGCGATCCGCTCCTCAAAAGCAGGGTGCAGACGCGCAACGAGATATTCAGGCTCTCGATCCTGCAGCGCAAGAGCGTCGAGGCAAGGCTCAGGCTCGAACAGAGGCTCTCGAAGCTGCCTGATGACATAGCGGCGAAGCAGCTCGAACTGGACTGCTGTCTTTCCGACGCAGCATTTGTCGCCGGAGAGGGGAAGGACCTGTACAGAGACCTCGCGAGCCGGGACAAGAAGCAGCTGGCGTCGTGGCGCAGGTACATCAGAGAGTATCTGGCCGGGAAGCTTTACGGCTATGTGATGAAGCCAAAGGACGAGGCCCTGATCGACTACAGGGGATTCACCATCGTACTGCCTGCCGGAATGGATGAGAAGCATCCGTACCTCTGTCTTGTCAGAGAAGGCAGGTACAGGGTTGACATGGGCGATAAGGAGACCGGGCTTCTCATAAGGATAGACAACTGCCTGGACAGACTTGATGAGCACGCAGACAGTATCAGACGGCAGAAGGAGGTCCTCGAGCAGGAGCTCAGGGAGACGGAGGCAGAACTCGCGAAGTCTGAGAGTTATTCCGATCTCATAGACGAATATACGGCTTTGCTTGACGATATAGACGAAGAGCTCGGAGTCAACGAACTCAGAAAGAGCATCAGATAGGAGGAAGAAATGGCAGACAGCATCACGACCAGTCCAAACGCGAATCTCGGCAACGTTCCATCGGTGAGCATCGGCGAAGCGGTATCAAGGCTCGCGGATATGTATTGCAGCGTCATAAACAGCGGGGCGGGCATCGCTTCCGTCCCGTCCGTGATGCTCTGGGGAGCTCCGGGCGTGGGCAAGTCGCAGGGAGTCAGGCAGATGGCCTCGCGCATTGAGGCGCGCACGGGCAGGACGGTGAATGTGACGGATGTCAGGCTGCTGCTCTTCAACCCTATCGACTTAAGAGGCATCCCGGCCGCCAACGAGGACCGGACCCTCGCAGTATGGCTCAGGCCGCAGATATTCGACATGGACCCGTCCGAAGATGTGGTAAACATACTGTTCCTGGACGAGATATCCGCAGCCCCGCAGTCGGTGCAGGCCGCTGCCTACCAGATAACGCTCGACCGCACCGTGGGCGAGCACAGGCTGCCCGCCAACTGCATAGTCATAGCGGCAGGCAACAGGGTCACGGACAAGTCCGTCGCATACAGGATGCCTAAGGCTCTGGCCAACAGACTGATGCATATCGAGGTGGATACGGACATGGACTCCTGGCGCGAGTGGGCGGTGTCGCACGGCATCAACGAGAAGGTCACGGGATTCCTGACATACAGGCCGGACATGCTCATGGGCTTCGACACATCATCGGACGACCTCGCGTTCCCGACCCCGAGGGCGTGGGAGATGGTGAGCGGTCTTCTGAACAATGTGAGCGGCGACATCAACAGCATTTTCACTCTCATCGCCGGCATCATAGGAAGCGGCGCCGCTGCGGAGCTCCGGACCTGGGCGAGGGTATATGATAAGCTCCCGGACATGGAGGGCATATTCAGGGGAACGGAGCACAATGTGCCGCGCGGCATAGATGCGCTGTATGCGCTTGTCTCGGCCATGGCGAGGTATGCTTCAGAGCACAGAGACGACATGGACGCGATAGAGAACTCCATAGCATACGCGGAGCAGCTGCCTCCTGACTTCTCAGTGGTGCTCATGCAGGACTACATGAACATGGAAGAGGGGTATAAGGAGAAGCTTATGGAGATACCGGTATTCGTCAGATGGATGAGAAGCAGGGGAGCTCTGCTGAACGGAGCAAGGTAACAGCGAACGGAGGACACATGGAAATCAGCAAAGACAGGCAGCGTGAATACATGAGGCGCATCCTGATAGCCAGGATGAGCATCCTTGTGCGGAACGGCTTCTTCGGCCTGCTTCTGATGCATATGAAGTTTGCTCTTGACGATACTGCCGGTACGGCCGCGACAGACGGAGAGAGGATATTCTTCGACCCGGGATTCCTGGATGAGATATCCGATGAAGAGCTCATCTTCGTCATGATGCACGAGATAATGCACGTCGCTTTGAAGCATACGTTCAGGACAGGCGACAGGAACAACTATGGATTCAACATAGCCTGCGACATCGTGGTGAATTCGAATATCCTTCAGGCTGCCGGCATGAATAAGAGAAGCATCACTCTCGCAAGATACGGCGAGTCGATGCACGTTGCGCCGGACGGGAGCGAAGGCTGTCTCCATACTGCAGAAGAGGTCTATGAGATGCTGCCGGCGATCATGAAGAAGAAAAGCAGCGGCCCGGGCAGCGGCGGAGGCTCAGGCAGCTTCGGCGGCGCGGGTAACGGCGGCGGATCGGGCGGCGATAATCCGGGCTGCGCAGGCGCTGCGGGAGGCTTCAGTGACGATCATTCGAGATGGGGCATGTCCGGCGATGAAGCGCTCGAAGCTCTGTGGGACAAGCGGATAAGGGACGCACACGAGGCAAGTAAGGGCAGAAGCAACATCCCTCTCGGGATGCAGAGAGCTCTCAAAGAACTGCTGGATCCGACAGTCGACTGGCGCACTCTTCTGAACGACTTCATACAGGAGGAGGTGACTGACTACTCGTTCATGCCTCCTGACAGGAGGTTCGCGGAGAACCCGTTCTTTCTTCCTGACTACAACGAGACAGAGGTGACAGTCAAGGATGTGCTCTTCATGATCGATGCTTCAGGCTCGATGTCTGATGATGAGATCACAAAGGCATACTCCGAGATAAAAGGCGCGATAGATCAGTTCGGAGGCAGACTCGAGGGCTGGCTCGGCTTCTTCGATGCCGCCGTAGTGACGCCGGAGCCTTTCGCCGATGAGACTGAGTTCAGGATGATAAGGCCGAAAGGCGGCGGGGGGACCAGTTTCGATGTCATATTCGACTACGTCCGTACGGAGATGTCCGGCAGGGAGATCGCAAGCATCATCATAATGACCGACGGACTGGCCCCGTTCCCGGATGAAGCCGACGCGATGGGAATCCCTGTCCTCTGGATGATAAACAACGACAGGGTCACTCCGCCGTGGGGCGGGACTGCCAGGATATGAGAGCCATAAACTGAGGGTTAAGTGACACGGCATATCAGCGGAAATACAATAGACGAGGTGAAAGCCTCGTTTTTTGATTACGGAACGAATGGAGAAAACGAATGAAAAAAGAAGAGATCAGCAAATACTTTGATGAGATCTGCGGCTATGAGAAGGAAAAACTCGAACTGACCTACCTTGCCGATGTGATGACCAGCATGAAGGAGTATGAAAAACTCGGCGCAAGACTTCCGGGAAATCTCATGCTCGCCGGCCCTCCGGGAGTGGGAAAGACGCTGATGGCGAAGTGCCTGATAGATGCATCGGGCAGAAAGTCGTTCGTCTGCCGCAGGAATGACGGAGATAAGGACTTCATAGAAGTCATAAAAGATACGTTCCGGAGAGCGGCCGAAAGCGAGCCGTCCATCGTGCTTCTCGACGACATGGACAAGTTCGCGGGAAGGTTCCGGTCCGAATCCGCGGAATTTGCCGCAGTGCAGGCGTGTCTGGATGATGTGAAAGACCGGGACGTCTTTGTCATAGCGACCATCAACGAAAGCGAAGGCATGAGCGAATCCCTCATCAGACCGGGACGCTTCGACCATCAGATGGCGATAGGCACGCCTGATGAGAAGAGCGCCGGGCAGATAATAGACAGATACCTCATGACCCGCGGGAACATCGCCGATGACATCGACAGGGACGTTCTCGTGCAGCTGACGAACGGCAAGACCGCGGTCGAGATAATGACTCTTGCCAACGAGGCAGCGGTGTTCGCAGGCTATGACAGAGCGGAAGCTATCCACATGAGGCATGTGGTGAGGGCGTTCGTCGACAGCATAGGCAATTATAAAGGCAACATCGCAGATGAGTCTGCTGCCCGGATCACGGCCTGCCACGAGGCCGGTCATGCGGTGATGAGCGAACTGCTTGATCCGGGTTCTGCAGCTATCGTATTCGCTGCCGATGTCATGAGCGACTCAAGCGGCTTCATGAGCCGGGGCAGAAGGAACAAGACGCTGTACAGCGGCCAGTTCAGGGAGGATGCGCTCATATCTCTTGCGGGCCGCGCGGCGACGGAAATCGTGACCGGCGCCCCTGACAGGGGATCTGAGATGGACATAAAGACGGCCTTCATGGCTACAGACAGAGAGGTCCGCGGCGTATGCGCCCACGGTCTTCGGTATGTCAGGGCATACAGAGGGAGGCTTGAATCTGAAAAGAGGAGGAACAGATGCGACGCGGCTGTCAGGAAAAGAATGATGGAATATTACAGGGAGGCCATGGCCATCCTGCAGAGCAACCGCCTGTTCCTGGACAGGATGACGGAGGAACTGTGTGAACACGGATATCTCATGCAGAAGGACATAGCGCGCATCAGAGAAGAGATATCCATGGCGGAGCAGGGAGAAACAGAGGAGAAAAAGTATGCATGACGAATATTACGACTACTACGACTTTCTGGACATGGACGAACGCGAAGAAGCCTTCAGCGAGAGTACGAAAAGCCTGCCCGGCCTTTCAGATGAAGACGGCTGCGATGATGCTGAACGTCAGGCTGTAAGGCGTGAATTCCGCGGCATCGTCGGATACGGGAATCTGAAGAACGAGCTGGTGCAGATATGCGATGTCATGAGGAACAGGGCGGTCTATGACAGGCTGGACGCCAGGATCCCGCGCGGACTGTTTCTGTACGGATCGCCGGGCGTCGGCAAGACGACCATGGCGGAAGCCGTTGCCGCAGCAAGCGGCAGGCCGGTGATAAGACTGAGGCGCAATGCGGCCGGAGACAGGTTCATAGAAGAGATAAAGGACGCGTTCAGAAGAGCAAAGGAGCAGGCTCCGTCGGTCCTCCTCATGGATGATATGGATAAATTTGCCGATGGAAGCGATTCCTACGGCACTGCCGCCGAATATGCAGTCATACAGGCCGCTGTAGACGAGCTGGAGGACGGGGACGTGTTTCTCATAGCGACTGCGAATACCATGGGAGCCATCCCCGAATCGCTCGTCAGGCAGGGAAGATTTGACAGAAGAAGGAGGGTGTGTTATCCGGGGCTCAGTGACGCCGAGCAGATACTGAAGAAGAATCTTTCGGACAATGTGAAGCTCTCTGACGATCTGGACATGAGGACGCTGGCGGTGATGACCTCCGGTGAGAGCTGCGCATTCATAGAGACCATGGCAAATGAAGCCGCGATCATGGCGGGGTTCGAGGGAAGCGAAGAGATCACCATGACCCATTTCATAAATGCGTGGCGGAGATGCAGAGGGGACCTGATAAGCCGGGAGCTCAGTCCGGAAGAGAAACTCAGAACGGCATATTATCAGGCAGGCAAGGCGGTTATCACTGCTTTGATGGCGCCTCAGGCGCTGACATTCACATACGCAGGCCTTCACTGCGGCGCTGATGATGCAGCTTACTTCGGCAGCATGCAGCTGAACGGCGGGGATGACAAGCTGAGGTTTTCGGTCATGAGCGCGCTTGCCGGAAGGGCAGCGGAGGAACTGCATTACGGAGATTTCGATGACCAGTGCACTCAGGATATCAGGGAAGCCTACGAAACCATACTCGACATGATATCGGGAGGCAATGGCGATTATCTCGAGGTCGTGCAGGCGGGCCCGAGAGATGTGAGCAGCGAGATGACCTGCGAAAGGATATCCGACCATGCGGATGCCGAGATAGAGGAATACTACCGGGAGACCCTGCAGCTTCTGAGGGAGAACGCGGATTTCCTTGACAGGGTCGCGGAGGCCATGATGGAGAATGAGTATCTGTTTGCAGAAGACATACTGAAGATACAGAAAGAGACCGGCTGCGCCGCATAGCTGCTTTGCAGAAAAACTATTATATGTAATCTATACTACCTCAAAAGCGGATGCCTGAAGGGACCCCATATCCCGGAAAGGCATCCGCTCGTGCAAAATGAAGAAATGAAGGAAACAGACAGAACTGAAAGGAAAACAAAAAATGTCAAAGAAGGCAAAGAGAGAAAGGATCGTCGTAGAGCGAATCGATTCGATCGAGGCGACGCTGGCAAACAAGCCGTATTACGTGCCGTCGTTTCGCTGCGGGAAGCACATAACGCAGAAGGACAGACCGCGCGACAGGAACTGGCGCCGCTGGATCTGATCCGCGCGTCCTTCCGTGGAAGACGGAATATTACTGCCGCGATAATCAGTTCAGAAAAAGGAGAAAGACAATGGATACAAAGAACACAGACTACAGAGACTACGGTATGGCAAACAGCGGTACAGAGACATGCGCCCGGGAAAGCAGCGATGTGTTCTTTGATTTTGAAGTCAGGACCGAGGGTGACCCCCGCTTCGGCTGCTTTGAGCCGGACCATATCCCGAGCTACAAAGAAGCTTTCGGGTTTATTGCCGCGGTCGTCAGGGAGTATACCCGCGAGTATATAACGCCGTTCAATGTGCTGATGGTCAAGGTCGCATCGATAATCATGATAGCTGTTCTGATCCTCGGAGGCACGGTGGCGAGCATAGTAAAAACCCACATTGAAGATGAAAAGAAAAAGGCTGCGGAGATCCGGGCAGAGGCAGAAGCTGCCGAAGAGGCCAGAAGGGAAGAGAAGAGAAAGAAGGTGATGGCCACGTGCACGGAAGTTCTCGGCAGGTGGTACGAAATGGATCCTGAAAGAGACGACATCCGCACGCTCTTCATAGAAGTGGATGATGATGCAAAATGCGTCTACACGATCGGCGATGAGACAGGCGGATTTACATATAAGGACGGCAAACTGTCTCTGAAGGATCAGGCCGACGGAAAGACAAGGACTCTTGTGCTCGGCGAAGACCGGCTGAGCGATGAAGCGGACGGGCTATCCTACTATAAGACAAATGCCGGCATCAGCAGTCTGAAGTTTGCAGAGTTCCTGAAGAACAATCTTCCGGGCACCTATCAGGAATTCCTCGGAGATTACCTCCTGATATATCCGGATGGCAAGTGGGCGATCGACAGCCCCTGGGGGTTTGATGAATCGGGCACATGGAGCATGGAGATAAACGAGGGATCAGTGCTGTTCATATTTGAAGGCATGGGCATACACTACGGCGGAGGGAACATCTATAAGGTCACAGAGGATGAATATGAGTCTGAAAAGGCGGAGATAGCGAGCGGAGATTTCTCGCTTGTCCTTGATGTAAACTCCTATGACAGGATATCGGGTAATCTTCCGTAAATCTGTATTATGGAATATTACTACCTCAAAAATGTTATTCAGGCGGCCGAAGGGACCCTACATCCCGGAAGCCGCCTTTCCGATCAGCAGATACAAGTAAAAAGACACATTATGAAAGGAGTCTGTCATGACTAACAAAACCAGAATCAACACAGCCAGTGCACTTTCCGGATTCACCGCTGTTGCCGCAGCTGTTTTCGTATTCGTTTTCAGCTGCATCCCTGTGCACGCCCTCGGGTATATTACGGACGTCAATGAGAACGGCGACGGCATGATCTACGATGAGGAGAACGGCTGCTATGTGAGTCTGAATACCGGTCAGGATACGGCAACGGTCTTTGTTGCCGGAGCAGGGCTCACGGACGAGAACAGGGCCGGTGAAGGCTGGAGCTATGACGCAGAAAGCAATGCGCTCACACTGGACGGCTTCAGCTACGAAGGCACAGGGCTCTTTGAATCAACTTCTCCAGACGATGAGAGCGATGCGGAGGACGGATCGGATGAAGAAGACGAAGAGTACTCCGATGAAGAATGGGAAGATGAAGAGTACTATGATGAAGAATGGGAAGACGAAGAGTACTACGAAGAATATGAGGATGAAGAATATGCAGATGCAGAAGATGAAGAAGGCGCTGAGGAAGAGACAGCAGAGCCTGTAAAAGGAGTCATCAGATCGGAAGGAGATCTCACTCTCAGCCTTAAGGGAGAAAGCAGCATTACGATAACTGACGAGGGATCGGATGAAGGCTATGCG
>CADBFL010000064.1 GCA_902793875.1 uncultured Eubacteriales bacterium
GTGCGCTCTGATCTCGTCGTTCAGCTTGCGCTCATCCATATAGAGATCGACGTGATCCTTCCATACTGTCGCGTATGAGAGCACGAGCGGGAAGAAGTCGATGTCGTCGCCTCTGAAGTTGAGGAGCCAGCAGACATCGTCGAGAGAGGCTATGATATGCACGGTAGCGCCATGCTCATCCATCTTTTCGCGCACTCTCGCGAGCTTGGATGAGGTGCTCTCGCCTGTCCACTTCTCTTCGAGGTAGAAGCACGGCTTCTCCGAAAGCGGCGGACGGTCTTTCCATACATCGTCTACGAGGTCGACCATGTACTCGATATCTATGCCCTTTGCTCCGAGCACCTCCTCATACTCCTGCCCTTCTCCCATGGACAGGACTCTTCCGTCGAATCCGACCCTGCCTCCCGCAGGTATTGTCTGCGCAAGCCATTCCGTAGTCGACGGAGTATCGTCGACGAACATCTTCATGAGATGCACGCCGCTTCCCTCGAGTTCTGTATTTGCCTGGGTGAAATACCTTCCGTCGGTCCACAGGCCCGCGTCATCCATGGCTATCGCGGCAGTGCCGTACGATCCTGTGAATCCCGTGATGTACGCCCTTGCCTTGAAGTGTTCCCCTACGTACTCGCTCTGATGGAAGTCGGCTGTAGGGATGACATATGCATCGATCCTCTCAGCCTTCATCAGCTCTCTGAGTTTTGCGACTCTCTTTGCGTTTTCAGTCATTTCCGGTCTGTCCTCCCCGCGCCTACAGCGGCATGGTCTGCTGCTTTACGAATTCTGCAGTCTCATCATCGAGCAGCGGGACAAGTGTATCCCTTACCCATGCGTGATAATTATCGACCCATGCGATCTCCTCTTCTGTCATCAGAGACTTGTTGATGGCTTCTCTCTCGTAAGGAACGCATGTAAGAGGCTCGTTTACCACATTGCCCTCTCCGTCTTCGCTGAAGATCATGAGGTTCTCTGTTCTGATGCCGAACTTTCCGTCGATGTATACGCCCGGCTCGTTGGACATCACCATGCCCGCCCTGATGTCTATAGGCTTCGGCACTCTTCTGATGGTGTTAGGGCCTTCATGAACTCCGAGCACATGACCTACGCCGTGCGCAAGGCCGTGCTTGTAGTCGAGCCCGACCTCTCTCAGCGCCTTTCTGCCGGCAGCGTCGAGGTCGAGTCCGTTCATGCCCGGTGTCATCTTCAGAAGATGCACATCCACGTGAGCCTTGAGGACATACGTATAGTCGTCGATCATCTCCTGTGTGAGAGGTCCGACCGCGATGGTCCTGGTGATATCCGTGGTGCCGTCGATGAACTGCCTTCCGGAGTCGAGCAGCAGGAAGCCTTCAGGCTTTATGTCCGCGTTTGTCTCTGGCGTAGGCGCGTAGTGGATAATGGCTCCGTTAGGGCCGTAGCCGGAGATAGTCTCGAAGGACAGATCGAAGCAGCCCTCCTGTTCGCGGCAGATCTTCTCGAGTTTGTCTGCCACGCTGATCTCTGTCAGCTGCTGCTTTTTCACGTTGTCCTTGACCCACTTGATCAGCTTCGTTACCGCAACGCCGTCCTTGATGTGGGCGTGCTTCGTGCTTGCGATCTCTGTGTCGTTCTTTATGATCTTCATGAGAGCGACAGCTGTGAGAGCAGCGTGTTTCTTCATGCCTGCAGGCATGCGGTTATACAGCTCGTAATTGCACGAATTCGGATCATACCATACGGTCTTTGAAGGATCGAGCTTCGAAACATCCGTGTAGATATCGTTGTAATCCCTGACCTGGACGAACGACAGCCTCTCCGGGAGTCCCTTCTTTAAAGCTCCGTCCATTACGTACAGTCTGACATCGTCCTGCGAAACCAGAGTGAACGAGAAGAACACAGGAGTGTAGAGTATGTCTGCGGCGCGCAGATTGAAGAGCCATGCGGACTCCATGAGGTCTGTGATCAGCATGTAGTCAGCGCCCTGCTTTTTCATCTCTTTTCTGACAGCAGCGAGCTTGTCTGCCGTATCGAGCCCTGCCGATCTTACAGGGAAGTCCCATATCCGGCTCGGCTTCAGCTCCGGTCTCGTCGTCCATATCCTGTCAACGAGGTCCTTGTCTGTCCTGAAGCTGACGTCCCACTCAGCGCCGGAAAACATCTCTTCGAGCGCAAGACCGAACGCCGCAGGCACTACTCTGCCGTCGAAACCGATGACGTACTTCCCTCCGGCCTTCTTTACGAGCTCAGTCAGGAATTCCTCGATCGTAGGTACCCCCGGCTCAGCCATTCTCATGAGTTCGATACCTGTCCCCGCCAGCTGTGTCTCGGCCTGGAGGAAGTACCTTCCGTCAGTCCACAGCCATGCGCCGTCCTCCGTCACAAGCAGATCTCCCGCTTCGCCTGTGAGGTTGCTCATGAACTCACGGGCCTTGAAATAGTCATTTACATACTCCGAGCTGTGAAAGTCTCCTGAAGGGATGTAATATACATCCATGCCCTCTTCCTTCATAAGCTTTCTGAGCTCAACGATCTCCTGTTTCATTTCAGTTTCTCCTTGTAAAAAATCAATTGACCGATGCACAAAAATATAGTGCACCGGCGCTTAAGTATCATGATCTTACTGATCAAGCCACTTTTTAAGGTCTTCTTCGGAATAGCGTTTGAATCTCTTCCCTTTCTTTACAGTCGCTCCGTCAACATTCCTTTTGATCTCGTCGACCGCCTCGGTGATCTGTATCCCTCCGCTGGTGCAGAAAGGATATATGGTCTTGCCCTTCAGATCGTTCTCATTGATAAAGGACGTGACAGCCTTGGGGCATGTCCAGAACCAGATAGGAAATCCTATGAGTATCTGATCATAAGCCTTCAGATTCTGTTTTGCGTTCTCGAGACCGACCGGAACATTGCCCTCTATCTCTACCCTGGCTCTGGCAAGAGTCTTGAAATATGATTTCGGATAAGGGTCAGACGGGATAAGTTCTACCGCTTTGTCGCCCTCCTCGAGAGGGAATTTTTCGACCAGTTTTTTTGTAACTCCGGTATGGGAAAAATAGATAACAGCTGTTTTCTTTCCGAACATATAATCCACCTTTAGTCAATAACCTGCCGCATTGCGCGGCAGGTTATTTCATTCATTGCAGTGTGCAGAACCGATTACGCTGCGTCAGCGTCAGCGAGTTCCTTCTGCTGTTCAGGAGTACCTTCGATCATTGCCTCGAACTTGTTCTTGAAGAGAAGCATCAGAGCTCCTGCCACGAATATGATGATAGCAGCGATCAGGAATGATCTCGAGAAAGCTCCTCTCATTGCGTTGTACAGCGGGCCGTAAGCGAGTCCTGCGAAGAAGATGATCAGCGGCCATGCGCCGAGAAGAGTACCGAGGTACTTCTTAGGAGCGTATTCACTGATAAACGAGTTGCCCAGAGGCGAGAACAGCATCTCGCCGACAGACATCAGGATAGCAGTCATGATGATGATCCATACGCCGACCGGCTTGCCTGTGCTCTTGTAGATTCCGGCTCCGACTACCATCATGGCAACGCCGAGTCCTAGAAGCATGATGCCCAGAGCAGTCTTTGTCATCATTGAAGGGTCCTTGTCCTTCTTGCTCATCTTGTTCCACAGCGCAGCAAGTGTAGGCGCGAGGATGATGCAGAGCAGTCCGTTCATCGAGTCGAACCATGCTGTAGGCATCTCGAAGTTAGCTCCGAGGTTCCAGTTGGCCCATCCCATACCGCCTTGCGATGCAGGACCGAACTCGTAGTATACAGGCATGTACAGCAGGTACCAGAACAGCCAGAAGAGTCCGGACAGGAATGTGAGCACCAGGATAGCGACGACTCTGTTCTTCTCGAGTCTTGTGAGAGCTCTCTTGTCTTTCTCAATATTGGCATTGTCGATGTCCTCTGTTCTGTTGTCGATGAGGAACGGCTTCTTGCCGGCGTCTCCGAGGTACTTCATTCCGAAGAACCACCATGCAGCGTCGATGACCATGAAGACAGCGCACGCCAGGAACATGGCCCTGTATCCCGCGCCCTGAGTTGCGATCAGAGTAAGGAAAGTAGTTCCGCAGAACGATCCGATGTTGACGAACATGTACTGGAGCGAGAATGCAGTCGTAAGAGTGTCCTTGTCATTGTCGAACTGTCTTCCGTTGATACCGGAAACGTTGCCCTTGAAGAATCCTGTACCTACAGCAAGCAGGATGATAGACAGCCATACTCCGCCGGCACCGTTTGCTCTGGAGATGACAAACCATCCGGCAGCCATCAGGAGTTCTCCTACAGGAACGAGCAGTCTAGGGCTTACCCATCTGTCAGCGATGAATCCGCCGATGATAGGTGTGATATAAGTCCATGCTACGAACTGCGATGAGAAAATAGCACCCTGTTCTGTTGTAAGTCCGAGTCCGCCGCTTGCAGCCTCAAGTACAACAAAAATAGCGATTCCCCACTTGCCGGCATAGTACGCGAGTCTTTCGAATGTGAACGAAAGACAGCATACGATGAAACCAAATGGGAACTTCTTAAGTTGTTCTAACATTGTTGTTCCTCCATAAAAATTATGATTTAAAGAATATATTTAAACATACCTTGTGTATGTATAAATATCTTATTGATCCGCAGTATCCTCTTCGACCTCGAGGCCTGTCTTCTGCGAAAGCAGCTTTGCCACCTTGCGGCCATTTTTGGCCGCGTCGTTGAACGGGATGACGAATCCGTTGTCCCCGTCTGTGAAGACGAACAGTCTGTCTTCCGATCTGACGATGGAAGTGATGCTGCTGTACGGTGTAGTGTCCGAATGGCTGCCGCTTATCTCGGTTATGCCGTCCTCTCCGAAGTCCAGCACTGAGGTCTCGCGGAACGGGAGCCTGCCGCTGTTCTTCTTCTTGTAGAAGTCCCTCATCATGCTTCTTTTGAGCATGCCCGGCGCCCCTATGATCCATATGGCCGAAGCGATGCCCAGGGTAATGATCTCGATGATCAGCGCTCTTGTGCTTGCATGAAAGACTATGAACGCGATGACCATGGCCGCAGATACCGCCGGCAGAGTCAGCCTCTGCAGAAGAAGCGTCCTTTTACCCTGACTGCTGTGCGTCAGCTGATATTCACTGAATTTCAGATAATCAGAGTCCTTTAGTTTAACGTGTACCTTCAAAAGATCACACCTCTGAAGCACTCAGCTTCTCTTTTAGAACGTGGTCTATACCCAATTTAAATTCGTGAAACATTTTAACACTAACTTCACATAATGTACACATTTTTTTGCCATGTTTCAGAATTTGTTCCTCATGATAATTCTGCCGGAAAAAACTGTGTCCGGACACAATTAAAACCTAGGGATTCAGGGCCTCTCCTGTCTTGTGTCCGTCATGCCGGTTCTTGAGCGCCGGCACATATCTTTCCTGATTGAAATACCAGGTGAACCCGTTCCCGTTTATCTCGCTTATGCCGGCGATAGTGATGAAAGCGGTGCTGTCGATCGACATGATCGCTCTTTTGATCCTGTTCAGGTTGCGAGTGCTGGCCACACAGTAGATCACCTTTTTATCATCGTGCATGTATCCGCCTGAGCCGTTCAGAAGCGTGGTGCCGAAGCCCATGCTGAGCAGCTTTTCGTTCACATCGTTCACCTTCTCCGTGAATATCATGAGCTGGATGCCGCCCTGCTCCATCACGATCAGCTTGTTCATGACCACGCTGTATATCAGAGCGTAAAGTATGCCGAGTATGACACCGTTCGTATCGGTCACCGGTATCTGTATAAGAAATATTATGACATCGGAGATGTACAGTATGGGCGCGACCTTCCATCCGAGCTTGCGGTTCAGTATTATGGCCGGAATATCCGTGCCTCCGGTGGACCCTCCTACTCTTATGACCAGACCCAGCCCCACTCCGTTGAGCACTCCTGCGCAGATCGCTGCAAGAAGAGGATCATCCACGAGATGGGTCAGCGTGTCGATGCTCTGGAATATCCCCAGGAACGTAGGATACACGAAGGTCCCTATCGCTACCGAGGCGGCAAACTTGTGGCCGAGCATGATCCATCCGATAACGAACAGAACTATATTGCATACTCCTACCACCACCGAGACGCTTATGCCGGTATAGTAGTTTACCATGCGGCCGATGCCGCTCATGCCGCTTACCACCATGTTGAACGGCAGCGCAAAGCATCCGAGCGCGAAGGCGCACAGGATGTTTCCCGCAACCATCTGAAATATATCCGAAAACAGTTTCTTGTTCATTTCTTAAATTCTTCTTTCAGTCAAATGATCAGATACCGCTCAGCTCGCGTCCGTCGTGCCTGTCCTCAAGGTCAGACACATAATCTTCGTCTGCCAGCATGTATGTGAATCCGTTTCCGTTGACTTCGTTCATGCTCGTAATGGTCATGAACGCGCTTTTGTCGATCGAAAGGACGGCCCTTTTGACCTTGTTGAAGTTGCGGTTGCTCGCTGCACAGAGTATGACCTCTTTGTCGTCCCTGAGGTAGCCTCCCCTGGCCTTGATGAGGGTCGTTCCGAAACCGATCTCCAGGAGCTCCTCGTTGACCTCCGGCAGTTTTTCCGTCCATATCATTATCTGGTATCCGCCCTGCTCGAGCACTATCATCCTGTCCATCACGACGCTGTATACGAGCGCGTATAATATGCCCAGTATGATCCCCTCCGGCTTTGTGATAGGTATCTGCAGAAGGAATATCGCGATATCCAGGCCGGACATCACCGTTGCCAGCTTCCAGCCCAGTTTGCGGTTGAGTATCATTGCGGGCACATCGATGCCTCCGGTGGACCCGCCCACCCTCAGCACCAGGCCCAGTCCTATGCCGTCGAGCACGCCCGCGCATATCGCTGCAAGCATAGGCTCTTCGACGAGATGCTGCAGATATGTCATCTGCTCGAAGATCCTCATGAATAACGGGAACGCAAATGTGCCGAGCGCTATCGTAGCTGCGAACTTCCTGCCGAGAACAGCTGCTCCGATGATAAAGAGCGCCACGTTGAAAACTCCGACTACATATGAAACAGGAAGGCCTGTATAGTAGTTGACCATCCTGCCGATACCGCTCATCCCGCTTACCACCATTTTGTACGGCAGCGCAAAGCACACCACCGAAAAGGCGCAGATGGCGTTTCCGATCAGCATCTGCACCAGCTCGGAGACCGCTTTTTTAGTTATGACCGGTTTTTTCGTTTCAGTTCGCATATATCCCCTTTTGAGTCTCAATACCGAGCCGGAGTCTTTTGAAGGCTCCGGCTCTCTGTTGCATATTATTATGCGTATGTGAGAATGCGCTCAGACAACATTCTCTCTTCCGGCGAAGAGAATTTGTTCAGGACGAGGATGAGCGTATTCGAGCGCACGCAGCTTACCCGTGAGTAAGTGAGTACGTGAGAATGCGCTCAGACGAAGTCATGGACAAATTATCGAGCCATGATCAGTCGTGGTCGTTCATCCACTTAATAAGCTCCACACAGTAGTCATCGTGTCTGTCGACGAAGCAGGTGTGTCTTGCTCTCTCCCAGAGTATCCACTTGGAACCCTTGATGCCGTCGTGCATGGTCTTTGCAACGAGCGGCGAGCAGAGGTCGGAGATGCCGCTCATGATGAGCGAAGGGATCTCGATCTCGCCGAGTCTGTCGATATACTCGAAGTCTTTGAGCGTTCCGGTAGGAGCGAACTCGTTAGGGCCCCAGCCCTCTACATAAGCCTCTGTGCCGGACTTCTTAGGTCTCTTGCAGCACTCAGGAGCATCCTCTCCGAGCCAGTAATTGCAGTATCTGTCCATGTACTCATCGACAGCCCTGAGATAAGCCTCGCCTGTGAAGTCTCCCGTCTCAAGCGCGTGGTTGATGGCATCCTGCATGTCCTGCGGCATCATCTTGATGCGGCGCAGTCCCTCTCTCTCCCAGAGGCTGCTTGACGGATGACCGCTGGAGATTATGAAGCTCTTTACGCCCTTTGTCTCTTCCTTGTAGTCGATGCCGTAGCAGATCTGCATCATGCCGCCCCAGCTCTGTCCGATGATGTGGCATGTGTCGAGTCCGAGGAACTTTCTGAGCTCGAAGAGCTCTTCCATCCATACTTCCTTGTTCCAGAGCTCAGGATGTCCGTCGAGATACGAGTTGCCGCATCCGATCTGGTCGTACATGACGATCATTCTCTGGTCGTCATCAGCAACGTTGTCGAGCACCTCGTAGTAGTTGTGAGTGGATCCAGGTCCGCCGTGGAGGCAGATCAGAGGAGCCTTGCCGTTGTCCTTATACTCCTCGCCTACGATCCTGTAATATGTCTGATATCCCTTGAACGGCATATAGCCTTCTGTGATCTTAGCCATTTCAGTTTCCTTTCTGTCCCGGACTACTTTCCGTCAGGTACTACGATGATGTCGTCCTTAGGATATACGTTGAGTCTCTCGCATCCGTCCTCGGTGATGAGCACGATGTCCTCGATACGGACGCCGATGCCCTCATCATAGATGTAGATGCCAGGCTCTACGGAGAAGCACTGTCCTACTTCGATGATCTCATCGTTTACCAGCGAGACATCGCCTACCTCATGGTCTTCAAGACCGATCGAGTGGCCTGTTCTGTGGGTGAAGTACTCGCCGAAGCCCTTCTCTGTGATGTAGTCTCTGCACGCCTTGTCGACATCGCTCATCCTGTTGCCAGGCTTGGCAGCAGCGATGCCTCTCTTGTTGGCTTCGAGAACTACATTGTAGATCTCCTTCTGTCTCTCGGAAACTTCGCCGATGAAGACTGTTCTTGTCATGTCGGAAGCGTAGTTCTTCCACATTCCGCCGATGTCGAGGATCACGCAGTCGCCGTGCTTGCCCTTGCTGTCATCAGTGATGTGATGCGGATCGGCAGC
>CADBFL010000065.1 GCA_902793875.1 uncultured Eubacteriales bacterium
TACTCTCGAAGGCCATGCTGATGAGCGCTCTTGCCAGAGAGGAGTCAAGAGGAGCTCATTACAGACAGGACTGTCCGGAAACGAAGGATGAGTTTTGCAGCTGCTCTGTCGCGGAGTATAAAGACGGCGCGATAAGTATCAGCTTCGGGGATGATGCGCGCAGCGGAGTGAAGAAATGATAGTAAGAGTAAAAAGACAGGACAGCGCTTCATCGGAGAGCTATTATCAGGAATTCGAATACAGGGGGAGCGGCAGGGACACCGTGTCTCATATACTCGAGATGATCAACTCGGAGGATGATCTCAGAGACAGGTCGGGCAACGCGGCTCAGAAGATCAGATGGGAGTGCAGCTGCATGCAGAAGATGTGCGGCGCCTGCGCCATGGTGATAAACGGGAGACCCGCTCTTGCGTGCTCTGAATTCATCGACACGGACAGAGCTGATGTGCTGCTGCTCGAGCCTCTGAGCAAGTTCCCCGTGGAAGCCGATCTCATAACTGACAGATCGTGCATCGCAGAGCATCAGAAAGAAGCTGTGATGTATCTGGGCAAAAGGGGCAGGCCTGACCGGAGAGAGCACGATCAGCAATATTCGGCCGCCAAGTGCCTGAAATGCGGCCTGTGCCTCGAGGTGTGCCCGAACTTTGTCGGCCCGGAGGGGCGGTTCTACGGCGCGGTGCTGGCAAATGAAGCCTATCTGCTTGCGAGCTCGACGGAAGACCGCGTCAGAGACATCGCTGCGGAGTACAGAAAACACTTCGGGCGCGGATGCTCCAAGTCTCTGGCCTGCAGAGAGATATGCCCCGCAGAGATACAGACTCTGTCATCGATAGGATACATGAACAGGAAGTAAGCATGGATCAGAAAAAGAGAGAACAGTTCGTCGATACGGTAAGCGACTTCATACGGACGGTAAGCATCGTGTTGCCCGCGGATATCTACGGCAAGTTCATGGAGATCATGAGGCACGAGAAGATCCCGTCGGCAGCCGCCTGCTATCATAACATGCACAAGAACATGTACCACGCGAGGAAGCTGTGCCGGCCTGTATGCCAGGACACAGGCGTGATCGAATTCTTCGTGGGCGTGGGCACAAAGTTCCCGTACATGGACGAGATCAAAGGGGTACTGCATGACGCTGTCATAAAGGCTACGGCGGAAGTTCCTCTGAGGCCGAACGCCGTTGAGCCTCTCAGCGAGCGTAATACAGGCACAAATGCCGGATACGGAGTTCCGTACATCGAGTATGACCTCGTGCCTGGCAGCTCCGATCTTGACATACAGATGTACATGTCCGGAGGCGGAAGCTCGCTCCCGAGCCGCAGCAGGGTGCTGATGCCGCTCGAAGGAAGGGAAGGGATCAAAAGATATATCAAGGAGACCGTGATCGAATGGGGCGTCAACGCCTGCCCGCCGCTCATAATCGGAGTAGGTCTGGGGACAGATGCGTCCACTTCGGCGGCATTGTCGAAAAAGGCTCTGCTGAGGCCTCTCGGAACGCATTCTGAGATCCCGGAGGCAAAGGACCTCGAGATCGAGCTCAGAGATGAGCTTGACGAGATAGGCATAGCGCCGCTCGGATTCGGCGGATCCTGCAGCGTGCTCGGAGTCAACATCGAGTGCGCGGCCCATCATCCGGCGACTCTCGGCGTCGGGATATCCACGGGATGCTGGGCTACCAGAAGGGGGCATATAGTCATACATGAAGATCTCAGTTCGAAGAATCTCTCGCACATAGTATTCCCGGAGAACAGCCATGAGAAAACTGCTGAAAACGCCGATAACATATGACCAGATAAAGGATCTGAGGACAGGAGACACAGTCTACCTGAGCGGAGAGCTCGTGACCTGCAGGGATGCGGGGCACCGGCGCGTGCTCAGAGAAGGCGTCATGCCGGAACTCGTCGATCTGAAGGACGGAGCCATATTCCACGCCGGCCCTATAGTCGGAAAAGATGAGGACGGAAAGGAATACATCGTCTCGATAGGTCCGACCACAAGCCGCCGCATGGAGCTGGCGGAAGCCGATTTCATCGAAAAGACCGGGATCAGGCTCATAATAGGCAAGGGCGGAATGGAGGCGAAGACCGCCGAAGCCTGCAGGGAGCACGGGGCGATACACTGCGCCTTCCCGGGCGGATGCGCTGTTATCGCGGCAAGAGAGGTCGAAGAGATCACGGGATGCGAATGGCGCGATCTTGGAATGCCTGAAGCTTTGTGGATCATGAGGGTGAAGGGATTCGGCCCGATGGTAGTCTCCATAGACACGACGGGAGCCAATCTGTTTGAAGAAAGAAAGAAACTGTACCGCTCGGCGCTGGATGCGGCGGAGGAATGATGCCGGACAGCCGCCGGACAGATGATGAAGACAAAAAAATACAGGAGCTAGGCTCCTGCATTTTTCAGGGGAAAAACCGGACTGCGGGTCTACCTGATGTAATCCACGGAATATGTCTCCTGCTCTGCCTGCGGCTGGAAATGCCTGTCGATCTGCTCACACTCCTCAACAGCGTAGCATGCGTAGCCGAACATGCTGATCCCAAATACCAGAAGCATGGTGAGAACTACTGTGATGATCCTTCTGACTGTGCTGTTCATTGTGTTTTCCATAATTATGCCTCCTTATTCCCGGCAGTTCTGCTACAATAGTATGCGGAATCTGTCTGTCTCTGTTGTGTACATGATAAGCCGCAGCAAAGACCCTGAAAACAGACAGAGAGCGCCTGACGCACAGTTTTCAGGCATAATGCGGGCTTTGCCCAAAAAATCACGGGAGAATCACTGAAAATGTCCAAGGCAGAAATAACCGAAAGAGCGATAAAGGACGCATTTGTTGAGCTGCTGAATGAGAAGGCTCTTGCCAGGATCACGGTAAAAGACATCACGGACAGATGCGGCGTAAACAGGAACACGTTTTACTATCACTATCAGGATGTGCTGGATCTGGTCGAGCAGATATGTGAAGATGAGTGCGACCATGTCGTCAGCCTGTATCCCCGTATCACCAGCATAGAGGAATGCATCGAGGCGCTGACACGGTTCGCGCGGGAGAACAAGCGCGCGATCATGCACATATACAGATCCGATAAGAAGGACACATATGAAGCATCGCTGTGGAGGATGTGTGAGTACGTGGTCTCGGAATACGCGGATTCGGCCTTCGGAGACGAGCCTGTTTCGGATGAAGACAGGGCTCTGTTCATAAGATTCTACAAGTGCGCGTGCTTCGGCATGGTGATCGACTGGATCAGCCATGACATGAAAGACGAGTACGTGCAGGGACTTCTGAGGGTGTGCGAACTAAAAAAGGGAACAGCCCGTCTGATATTGGATAACTGCAGAAAAAAATGATATAATCCTACGCGTTACACATCTAAAGAAAGAAGGTAGTCACATCATGTGGGACAGGAAAGTGCTCAAAGAGAAGGGGAAGGCCGCGTACAGCGCCAACAGGATAACATGCATCTTCGCGGCGTTCCTGCTTGCTCTTACAGCCGGCGGCGGGACCGGCATGCCTACGTCAACGGTTAACCTGCAGGAAAGCTATGATGAGCTCAACATACCGCCCGAGGTCGTGAAGGCGATAATAGCGGCCCTCGGAGGAGCCATTATAGTCGGCTTTCTGCTGTCGGTGTTCGTTTTCAACCCGGTCACGACGGGACTGAGGCAGTTCTTCAGGCAGAACGCGACGGACAGCAGGACCGGCCTCAGCAAAGAAAACATCGGGCTGGCATTTACCGGCAATTACACGAATATCGTCGCGGCCATGTTCACGACAAGCCTGTTCACATTCCTCTGGTCGCTGTGTTTCATAGTTCCCGGGATCATAAAATCATACTCGTGGAGGATGGTGCCGTATATCATTGCCGAGGATCCCGAGATCACCGGAACGGAAGCCAGAGAAAGATCCGCCATGATGATGAACGGCAGCAAGTGGGAGTCGTTCATACTTGATCTTTCGTTCCTCGGATGGGCCATCCTGGGCATCTTCACGCTCGGCATACTGAACATCGTCTTTACCAACCCGTATAAGGCCGCGACCGACGCGGAGCTTTTCCGCTGGCTGAACGGCGAGAGGGACGTTCCCGAAACGGGCGGGCCGGGATATACTGACGATGATGTCATAACGGCGGTCCCGGCGCCGCATGACGATGACGGCAGCGAGGTAACCTTCGAAAAATAACAGACACGGCTTCAGCAGCATAATATGGAATAACAGCGATGGCGCGCGGTCTAACCGTTCGGCCATCGTTGTTTTTCAGCCGGGAGATAAATAATCATTGCAATAACATAACGGTTAAAGTACATTAACATCGGAGGGAAGTATGGAATCAAACAGAAGGTGGATCTATCTGGGTACGGGGACTGTCACGCTCCTTTTTCTGGGGCTTATATATGCGTGGTCGATATTCAGGACGCCTTTCGGAGAGCTCTTTCCCGAATGGAGCATATCCCAGCTGTCGCTGACATTCACCGTTTCGATGATATTCTTCTGCCTCGGAGGCTTCGCGGGCGGAGTTATGAGCAAAAAGCTGAGCATCAGAACAAGGCTGCTCATCCCGGCAGTCATGCTGTTCATCGGATTTTTCGCCGTTTCGACTGTTAAGCCGGAGGATCCGGCGGCAAGCCTGACGATGCTCTATGTATTCTACGGAGTCTTCGGAGGCGGCGGGGTAGGCATAGCCTACAACGGAGTCATCGGCACTCTCAACAGGTGGTTCCCTGACAAGGTGGGACTCGCGTCGGGCATAATGCTTATGGGCTTCGGACTCGGAGGTCTCGTGCTCGGTTCGGTCGTGAACTCCATGATAGGCTCCATGGGCATACTCGCCGTGTTCAGGATACTTGCGATCGTGATATGCGCAGTCTGCGTACTGGCCGCTTTCATAATAAAGGCGCCGGGAGAGGAAGACATCGCCCGGTTCAGCGCGCCTGCCGGAAACAGCAGGCCTGAAGCCGGCGCAGACGCAAAGAACTACACGGCGGCAGAGATGCTCAGGACCGCGAGGTTCTGGATATTTACCATATGGGCCATACTTCTTAATTCTGCCGGCCTTCTTGTGATCAACAGCGCCGCGAGCATTTCCGTGGCCTACGGAGGAACAGCGGTGCTCGGCATGATAGTCTCGCTCTTCAACGGAGCGGGCCGCATAATCGCCGGCAACAATTTCGACAGGCACGGACGGAAGATGTCCACGATCGTCAATACGGCTTTCATGCTCGGCGCGGGCATCCTGCTTACGCTCGGAGGGATGACGGGGAAATACATATTCATACTTTGCGGACTCGTGTTCGTGGGCCTCGCCTACGGGGGGTGCCCGACGATCACCTCGGCATATATAAACAGAGCCTTCGGGCCTGTGAACTTCCCGACGAATTTCAGCATCGCGAATTTCAGCCTCATACCGGCGGCGACCATAGGCCCGATGATCTCATCGGCTCTGCTGGAGTCCGCCGGAGGCAGTTATGATACCAACTTCTATGCGATAGTCTGCTTTGCTCTTGCGGCTCTTGTGATGTGGGCGCTGCTGAACAGAGCGAGCGCGGATGAGTAAGCGATAAGCTTGAGGAGAAAGATTTGACTCTCAGGGATCTTGAGATCGGAAAGACCGCAGTTGTGATCAGCGTAGGAGGAGAGGGCGCCCTGCGCCAGCACTTCCTCGACATGGGCCTCATACCCGGGGCCGTCGTTACCATGGTCAAATACGCTCCGCTCGGAGACCCGGTCGAGATAAGGATACACGGCTATGAGCTGACTCTGAGGCTCGATGACGCGGCTAAGATCGAAGTGGCCGAGGCCTGCGAAGTACAGATGCCGGACGGAGAGGACCGTACGGCAAAAGAGCACCCGGGCTACGGAGAGGGCGGCAGATTCCATCCGCCGGGCACGGGAGACCCTCTGCCCGACGGCACTGTTCTGAGGTTCGCTCTTGTCGGCAACCAGAACAGCGGCAAGACGACTCTCTTCAATCAGCTAACGGGATCCAGGCAGCACGTGGGGAACTTCCCGGGCGTCACCGTCGACAGGAAGGACGGCGTGATGCTCGGACACGAAGATACGCTCATCACGGATCTTCCGGGCATATACTCGATGTCGCCTTACTCGAGCGAAGAGCTCGTCTCGCGTAATTTCGTGCTCAAAGACAGGCCTCACGCCATCATCGACATAGTGGACGCGATGAACATAGAAAGGAACCTGTATCTGACGATGCAGCTCCTCGAGATGGAGATACCGGTCGTTGTCGCGCTCAACATGATGGATGAGGTGACGGGCAACGGCGGATCGATCGATGTGAATACGATGGAGGCCATGCTAGGCGTGCCGGTCGTGCCTATATCGGCAGCGAAGAACCAGGGAATAGACGAACTGGTAGAACACGCGATACATATAGCAAAGTATCAGGAAAAACCTGCCAGACAGGACTTCTGCGATGAGAACGACAACGGAGGCGCCGTGCACAGGGCCCTGCATGCTGTCATACATCTCATCGACGACCACGCGAAAGCAGCCGGACTCCCGGTAAGATTCGCAGCAGATAAAGTGATAGAAGGGGACGAACAGGTCATAAGACAGCTCGATCTCGATGATAACGAAAAAGAGACGATAGAGCACATCACCCTTCAGATGGAGAAGGAAAGAGGTCTCGACAGGAGCGCCGCGATGGCGGACATGAGATTCTCGTTCATCATGAAGGTGAGCGATGCCTGCGTCATAAAACCCGAAGAGAGCAGGGAACGCGAAAGAAGCCGTGCCCTGGACAGCATCCTTACCGGCAGGTACACGGCTATCCCCGTGTTCATCGCGGTGATGGGGCTCGTGTTCTTTCTGACCTTCAGCCTCGTGGGGCCGCTTCTTCAGGATGCCCTTGACGCGTGCATCGGACTTCTGCAGAACGCAGTAGAAAACGCCATGGCTGCCGGAAACGTCAATCCGGTGATACAAAGCCTCGTCATCGGAGGCATATTCGAAGGGGTGGGGAGCGTCCTGAGTTTTCTCCCGATAATAGTGACGATGTTCTTCTTCCTGTCACTGCTCGAGGACAGCGGATACATAGCCCGCGTGGCGTTCGTGATGGACAAGATCCTAAGGAGGCTCGGCCTCTCGGGCAGAAGCATGGTCCCGATGCTGATAGGCTTCGGATGCACGGTGCCTGCCGTCATGTCCACAAGGACTCTGCCGTCCGAACGCGACCGGAGGATGACCATACTGCTGACTCCGTTCATGAGCTGTACGGCGAAGCTTCCGATATATGCGTTCTTCGTCGACGCCTTCTTCGGGAAGTACAAGGCGCTCATAATGATCGGACTCTATTCTTTCGGCATACTGATGGCCGTGCTTGTGGCTCTGATTTACAAGAGGACGATATTCAGGGGCGAGGCGGTCCCTTTCGTCATGGAGATGCCTAACTACAGACTGCCGGGAGCCAGGAACGTTCTTCAGCTCCTGTGGGAGAAGTCAAAGGATTTCCTGCAGAGGGCCTTCTCGGTCATACTTATCGCGACAGTGATCGTGTGGTTCCTCAAGACATTCGATTTCGGGTTCAATATAGTGAAGGATTCGCACGACAGCATGCTCGCCGTGATATCAGGCGTGCTCGTGCCGCTGTTCAGACCTGCCGGTCTCGGAGACTGGCGCATAATAACATCTCTTCTGAGCGGGTTCATGGCAAAGGAGAGCGTGGTCTCCGTCCTCAGGGTCCTCTTCGAGGGAAGCGGCGGAGTCGCTTCGATGATGACGCCCCTGACGGCAGCTTCACTGCTTGTATTCAGTCTTCTGTACACCCCTTGCGTTGCTGCGGTCGCTTCGATAAAGAGCGAGATGGGCGGCAGGTGGGCATTGTATGTAGTGCTGTGGCAGTGCTTCATCGCGTGGGCCGCGGCAGTGCTTATCCGCATCATAGGCCAGATGCTCGGCATCGCCTGATGCTGAGAACAGGGGCAAAACTCCGATAACAGGGAAAAATCAGGAAAAATTTGAGAAAAGTCTCCACGCAAGTGATATATTTGTATATGGATAGGAAGGCAGCATGAGCTGCCGCTCGAAAAGGAGGATAAAACAATGGAAAAGAATGCTATCAAGGTAGATCAGCTCAATAAAGTAGCAGGCGGAACAGGCATCGAGCATTATTCAGAGTGCCCGGCATGCGGGAGCAAGAATATCCAGCTCCAGAAGACCGAAGGGGATGAGAAGCTCGGATATGCACAGTATTACTGCCCGGACTGCGGATACAAGGAAACTCACGCATTCGGAGAGTTCTAGAAGCAGATCAGATCGATCAGACTGAGCCGTTCACAGCAGCGGCTCTTTTGATTGCCGGATTCATGTGGTACAATCACTATGTATGGTCACTAAAATAAACGGAACAGATATCACATATAAGATAAGCGGACCTGAGGACGCAAAAGAGACCGCGGTGATGCTCCAGGGGTGGGGCACGGACATGACGATCTACGACTCGGTGGCAGCTGCGATAAACGACACTTACAGGGTCGTGCAGTTCGATCTGCCGGGATTCGGCTCAAGCGAAGAGCCGCCTGAAGCCTGGAATGTCGAAGCCTACTGCGGTTTTTTCTGTGACTTCATGGATTCTCTCGGAATAAAGAAAACGGCTCTTATAGGACATTCCTACGGAGGCCGCATGATCATCAACATGGCGGCGAAGGACGAGCTTCCTTTTGAGATCACGAAGATCGTGCTGATCGACAGCGCCGGAGTCATGCCTGTGCGCACGGCCGCGCAGAACTTCAAAGTGAAGCGTATAGATTACTGGATGAGCAAACAGGGGTCCGAGGATTACAGGAACGCCAGCCCGGTCATGAAGAAATGTCTTGTGATGGCTGTCAACGAGGACTTTCAGGACAGGATGCCCCTTGTAAAGCAGGAGACTCTGCTCATATGGGGCGATCTCGACCTTGATACCCCGATTAGCGACGCTCACATCATGGAAGAGAAGATCCCGAACGCGGCTCTCGTGGTGCTTGAGGGAACGGACCACTACTCGTTCCTTTACAGGCCTGCCGAGTTCAGGCGCATACTGCGGGCCTTCCTGATCGGAGGTGCCGCATGCTGATCAGGACACTTATAACTCTTGCGCTCGCCATACCGGCATTCTGGCTCGCGATGCGCTACAACATGCACATGTTCCAGCTCAACGTATATATGGCGGGAGAGCAGAGGGCGTGGCTCGGGAAGAACCGGCATCTGCAGTGGATACTGTATTATGCCATGGGCCTTGGCATAGTGCGCATGCTGCTTGCATACAGCTTCAGCTGGCTGGATTACGTTCTGGATGTGCTGATCTGGGTCACTCTTGCAGTGATCATCCTCGTATACAGGCTTCTGGTCGAGATGAACTCCAAGAAGCCTCTGAAGTTCACCCCGAGAGTGAAGAGAATGATCGTCACGATCATAGTCATATGCCTTCTTGTCACGGGCGTCTTTGTGCTTCTGCACTTTACAAAAGGCCATCTGCCGCATGACCGGCTGCCTGTGAGCGGGCTCCTCGTATTCCTTGTGGGATCGCAGCTCTGGATGTGCATGCTTGCAAACTTCATCAACAGGCCGATAGAAAAGGGCGTCAACGATTATTACATCAACGATGCGAAGCGCATCCTGAAGCAGAATCCCGATCTCGTCATAATCGGAGTTACAGGCAGTTACGGCAAGACGAGCGTAAAATTCTATCTTGAGACGCTTCTGAAGACTAAATACAGCACGCTGGTCACGCCTGAAAGCTACAACACCCCGATGGGCATCGTGATCACCATAAGAAAGATGCTGAAGCCTACTCACGAGATATTCGTATGCGAGATGGGCGCGCGCTATGTCGGAGAGATAAAAGAGGACTGCGACCTCGTTCATCCTCATCACGGTCTCATCACATCGATAGGACCTCAGCACCTCGACACCTTCGGAAGCCTTGAGAACATACAGAAGACCAAGTTCGAACTTGCGGACGCTCTGCCTGAGGGAGGGCTGCTCTTCCTCAACGGAGACAACGAATACATAAACGATTACCTCGGGGAGCATGATTACGGCGAGCCCGTGTTCTACCACGCATCGGAGGCCGGATCGGGCTATCATGCATCGGATATCTCCGTCTCGCCGCTCGGAACGGAATTCACGGTAATGACTCCGGACGGAGAGAGCGAAAGATTCAGCATGAGGCTGGTCGGAGCCCACAACGTGATAAACGTAATGGGAGCTATCGCGGTGGCCCACAGATTCGGCATATCGCTCGAAGAACTGAAGATCCCCGTCAGAAGGCTGAGGAGCGTGCCTCACAGGATGGAGATGAAGGCTCACGGCGATGTGACCATCATAGATGATGCGTTCAACTCGAATCCTGTCGGATCGAAGGCGGCTGTCGAGACACTGGCTCTGTTCGACGGCATGAGGATACTCATCACACCGGGCATGGTCGAGCTCGGAGACGACGAGGCCGAATACAACAGAAAGTTCGGAACGTACGCTGCCGGCTGCTGCGACAGGATATTCCTGGTAGGCAGAAAGCATACCGAACCTATCAGAGAGGGCATACTCGAAAAAGGATTCCCTGAGGAGCACATAGAGGTGTTCGACAGGGTGGAAGACGCCATCAGCCGCGCGTATGCCGTAAGGACGGAGCAGCATAAATACATCCTGCTCGAGAACGATCTGCCTGACAATTACTGAAGCACAGCTTATTTGAGGAGAACGTATAATGAAAACCAGAGTCGCTATGATGTTCGGCGGCAAGACCGTCGAGCACGAGGTATCAGTCATATCCGGCATCCAGGCCATAATGGCCGTGGATACGGACAAATACGAGGTCATACCGGTATATCTGACGAAGGACAACGATATGTATACCGGAAGCGATATAGGAGATATTTCGGCTTACAAAGACATCCCTGCGCTTCTTAAAAGATCGCAGAGAGTGATACTTGTGAACGAGGGAGGAAAGGCTCAGCTCGTGCCTTATCCGCCGAAGATGTTCGGCCCGAAGCCCGTTCAGATAGACATCGCGTTTCCTGTCGTACACGGAACGAATGTCGAGGACGGGGCCCTGCAGGGCTATCTCAAGACGGCCGGAGTACCGTTCGTCGGACCGGATGTCACATCATCTGCGATCAGCATGGACAAGTTCATAACCAAGGCTGTCCTGAAAGAGGCCGGAGTGCCTGTGCTGGACGCTGAAGTATATACTCTCGCGGATTACGCGAAGATGGACGAACTCATCGATGATGCCGAGAAAGTTGTCGGATATCCGCTTATTGTAAAGCCGGTAAATCTGGGCTCGAGCGTCGGCATAGGAGTCGCGAAGAACAGGGAAGAGTTCATACAGGCCCTCGATGACGCGTTCATGTACGCGACAAGGGTGCTGGTCGAACACGCGATAACGAAGCTCAGAGAGATAAACTGTTCTGTCCTCGGAGATGAGAACGAAGCCGAGGCATCGGAATGCGAAGAGCCTCTCACATCAGGAGAGATACTGAGCTACGAGGACAAATACGTGAACGGCGGAGGCGGCAAGAAGGGCGGCTCCAAAGGCGGAAGCGGCTCAAAGGGCGCCGGCATGGCCAACCTTTCGAGGAAGATCCCCGCAGATCTATCTCCTGAAAAAAGAGAAGAGATCAGAGAGATGGCAGTCAAGGCATTCAGGGCTCTGGGCTGCAACGGCGTTTCGAGGATAGACTTCATGATAGACGAAGAGACGGGGAAGCTGTATTTCAACGAGATAAACCCTATACCCGGCTCGCTCTCGTTCTATCTCTGGGAACCCGTCGGAGTGCCGTACAGCGAACTTCTCGACCGGATGATACAGCTCGCCCTGAAGAGGATGAGGACCGAAGAAGCCCTCACGTTCACATTCGACACCAACATACTGGCCAATGCGAACCTCGGAGGAGGCAAGGGAGGCAAAAGCTGAAAGACGGCAAAACAGAACTGCTTTTGATAAACGGAGAAAAGGATGGGACAGACAGCTAAGAACATAGGAGTCCTCAGAGACATAAAAAGCGGCGAATACAGGGTCGTGATGACGCCGGATGAGGTCCGGGAACTTGTTTCTGAAGGGACAGAAGTCCTGGTGGCATCGGGAGCCGGGGCAAAGGCGGGGTTCGATGACGACGCCTATGCCGCGGCGGGAGCTGCGGTCGCGAAGACCAACGAAGAGATCTGGGCGTCATGCGACATGATAGTCAAGGTCAAGGAGATCGAGCCTTCAGAGTACGATCTGATTCGCGAGGGCCAGATCATCTTTACATGCATCCATCCGGCCGCTCACAGAGAGGAAGTGGACGTGCTGCTCGATAAGAAGGTGACTGCCATCACAGCAGAGGACTCGCACCGTTATGGCTCGCCCAACTGCGAGGCGGCAGGCAAGGCCGGAGCCTTCATGGGGCTCTGGGCGATGATGAGCGATCACGGAGGACTCGGAAAATTCGCGAACGGCGTCGGCCCGTCCGATCCGGTAACTGCGCTAGTATGCGGCGCAGGGACAGTGGGGAAGGCGGCTATAGATACGCTGTGGCGCCTGGGAGCCCGCGTCACGGTGGCTGACGTCAGGACGGATGTTCTCGGGCGCATGGCTGAGGACTACCCCGGGATAGAAACGATGCTTTCTTCAAAGGAGGCCCTTGCCGAAGCTCTTCCCGCGACGGATCTGGTCATCAACAGCGTGCGCTGGCCGAAGGACGCTTCCGACTTCATGATAAGCCGCGAAATGGTAGCTTCCATGAGAAGGGGCTCTGTCATCTGCGACATAAGCAACGACTACGGCTGCATAGAAACGTTCCGCGAGACCACGCACGATGATCCGATATATACCGAAGAGGGCGTGATACACTACTGCGTCAACAACATACCGGGAGCCATAGCGGGCTCGACTTCGGTAGCGTATGCAAAAGCTCTGCTCCCGCACTTCAGGTCGATACTGAAAAACGGCATCGCCGAAGCCTGCGTCAGGGACGGATTCCTCCGCCGCAGCCTTACCTGTTACAAGGGTTATCTGACGCACGAGGAGACGAGCGGGATACAGGGCAGGCCGTGGGTGCCGCCTGAAAGGATACTCGGCATCGAAGACAGGGAGCTCGATCCTGCGCCTCCGGCAACGCTGACCCGTTCGGAAAACTATTATCC
>CADBFL010000066.1 GCA_902793875.1 uncultured Eubacteriales bacterium
CGCCGAAGCGGTGCTGACATGCTTTCTGCTGGCGCAGACAAGCCTGAGAAGAGAGAGCATGAAGGTGTACCGCGAACTGAAGGAGGGCAGCCTCGAAGGAGCGAGAAAGGCCGTCTCGATGATCGTAGGCCGTGACACGGAGGCTCTCGACGCCGGGGGAGTCACGAAGGCAGCGGTCGAGACAGTGGCCGAGAATTTTTCGGACGGGGTCATCGCTCCGATGCTGTACGCCGCGATCGGAGGCCCGGTGCTCGGGATGACATACAAGGCGGTCAATACCATGGACTCCATGATCGGATACAGAAACGACAGATACATGTGGTTCGGGACCGCGGCTGCAAGGCTCGATGACGCCGCAAACTATATCCCCTCGAGGATAAGCGCATTGCTTCTGATCGCATGCAGCGCTCTCTGCGGCAGGGAATTTGACCCGAAAAGGGCCCTGCGCATATGGAAGCGCGAGAAGCGCGACAGACATGAACACAAGAGCCCGAATGCCGCCCAGACCGAAAGCGCTGCAGCGGGCGCGCTCGGCATACAGCTTGCCGGAGACGCGCAGTATTTCGGAAAGACAGTAAAAAAACCTTATATAGGAGATAAGACCAGGGAAGTTGAAGCCGAAGACATAGTGAGGTTTGCCGGCTTTGCCCTGTGCATGCTGGCGATGGGCGCGGCGCTTATCGCCGGCAGATAAAACGGATGCAGGATGAGAAAAACGACATCGTGAATGAGTCTCCCCACGGAGGCGATGTGTACCGCAATGAGGTCAGGCTGGACTTTTCGGTCAACCTGAACCCTCTTGAGATGCCCTTTTCGGTAGCAGAGGCCATGATGACCGGCCTCGAAGAGATACATCAGTATCCGGATCCGCAGCAGCAGAAGCTCCGGGAGGGCATAGCTTCGTTTGAAGGGACAGGTCCGGACCACATCATCTGCGGAAACGGGGCCTCTGAGCTCATAATGGCGGCGGTCCACGCGCTGAAGCCGAAAAAGGCCCTTGTCACGGCGCCGTGCTATGCAGGTTATGCCGCGGCGCTCAGGGCAGAGGACGCCGTCATAGAGGAGCATCACCTCAGAGAGGAAGATGATTTCGCCGTCGGCGAAGGTATACTCGGGAGGATCACTACTGATACGGATATGGTATTCATCGCCGATCCCAACAATCCGAACGGAAGCCTCCTGGATCCGGAACTGAAAAAACAGATCGCGGTCAGATGCGGCAGATGCGGGGCGGTCCCGGTGTTCGACGAGTGCTTCCTGCCGCTGACCGGAGAGTGGACAGAGCGAAAAGCGGTCGCAGACAACGCTCTTCATCTAAGAGCGTTCACGAAGACCTTCGCGATACCCGGGATAAGGCTGGGATACATGATATCCCGCGATGCAGAACTTCTGAAAAGCATCGGGAAGCATCTTCCGGAGTGGAACGTGTCGCGTGTCGCGGAGCGGACCGGAGAGGCGGCATCAGAGGTGCTGGCCGAAACTGATTATCTCGAAAGATCCGTAAGACTGATAGAGAAAGAAAGAGCGTATCTCAGCAAAGAACTTGACGGATACGGGATCCGGGTATATCCCGGCGATGCGAATTACATCCTTATAAAGAGCGTCCCCGGTCTGTACGACAGGCTGCTCGCGAAAGGCATCATGATAAGGCGCTGCGCGAATTTCAGCGGCCTTGACGAGACATATTTCAGGATAGCCGTAAGGCGGCGCGAAGATAACGAAAAACTGATAAAAGCGATAGGAGAGGTCCTGTGATCGAACATGTAAGACCGGCCGACATAGAAGCGAGAAGCTTTGAGATAATAAAAGCGGAGCTTGAAGCCATGGGCATAAGCCCCGATCCGGACAAGGATCCCGTGATCAGAAGGGCCATACACACATCGGCCGATTTCGATTACGCCGAAACGCTCTTTTTCTCGCCCGGCGCCGTGCGCATCGCAAAGGACCTGATACGCTCGGGAGCGGATATCGTCACCGATACCAACATGGCGCTCACCGGCATAAACAAAAGGAAGCTGGCATCATACGGCGGGAGAGCACGCTGCTACATGGCTGATGAGGATGTCGCGGCCGAAGCAGGGGAGCGGGGCATCACCAGAGCATCCGTAAGCATGGAGCATGCCGCCCGCGATGCGAAGGCGTCCGGCCGCAGGACCGTTTTCGCCATAGGCAATGCGCCGACTGCGCTGATGACGCTCAGGGAGATGAGCGATAAGGGCATATATGCTCCGGATTTCGTGATAGGAGTGCCGGTCGGCTTTGTGAATGTGGTCGAGGCAAAGGAACTCATACTCGAAACGGATATACCCTGCATAGTCAACAGGGGACGAAAGGGCGGGAGCAACGTGGCTGCGGCCATAGTCAACGCGTTGCTGTACTCGATGGAATAGATGATGGGAAAAAAGCTCAGGAGCGGATTCACAACTGGAAGCTGCGCTGCCGCTGCATCGAAGGCGGCCGCATGGATGCTGCTGACAGGAGAAGAGAAGAAGAGCGTGCGCATCTTCACTCCTTCCGGCAGGGCATTTGACGCGGAGATACTGGATATACAGAGATACAAAGACAGCGTGAAGTGCGCTGTCAGAAAGGACGGGGGAGACGACCCTGACGTAACGACGGGAGCCCTCATATACGCCGGGGTCAGGCTGTCGGATTCCGGAGGCATCACCATAGACGGAGGTGAAGGCGTCGGAAGGGTGACCCGTCCGGGACTGGATCAGCCGGTCGGAGAGGCGGCGATAAACACCGTGCCCCGCGCCATGATAAAACAGGAACTGGAGGATGCTGCCGATGCAAACGCGTACCACGGAGGCTTCGATGTCGTCATTTCGGTGCCGGGAGGCGAAGCGATCGCAGAGAAGACGTTCAATCCGCGGCTCGGCATCGAGGGGGGCATCTCCATCATAGGGACTTCCGGCATAGTCGAACCGATGAGCGAGCAGGCCATACTGGACACCATCAGAGTCGAACTCAGACAGAAAAAGGCCGAGGGCTGCAGCATCGCTTTCGTGTCTCCGGGCAACTACGGCCTGGACTTCATGAGGGAGGAATACGGCATGGACCTCGACCGCAGCGTGAAGTGCAGCAATTTCATCGGCCTCACCGTCGACATGGTGAGGGAGCTCGGTTTCGGGGGCATGCTTCTCACAGGACACGCCGGCAAGCTCGTCAAGGTCGCGGGAGGGATAATGAACACCCACTCGCGTGAAGCCGACTGCCGCATGGAGCTGATCGCCTCGGCAGCGGCAAGGGAGGGTGCGCCGTCCGAACTCATACGGAGCATCCTGGGCTCGCTGACGACAGAGGAGGCCTTTGCGAAACTCAGGGAGACCGATCCGGAACTGGCGGAACGGACTGCAGCAGGACTCATGAACGGCATCATCTCCTCACTCAGGAGGAGAGCCGGAGGAGAACTGGACATCGAGTGCATAATGTACACAAAGGAGAACGGCCTCATCGCGGCATCCGCAGGCGCCGGAGAGATGATAAAAGCAAACAGGGAGAACTGGAATGGATAAGACGCAGGTTTACTTCGTGGGCGCGGGCCCGGGGGCAGCGGACCTCATAACGCTGAGAGGCGCGAGGCTGATAAGCGAGGCTGACGTGATCATATACGCCGGCTCGCTTGTGAATCCGCAGCTTCTGAACTATGCGAACGAGTATGCCGAGATACATAACAGCGCTTACATGACCCTTGAGGAGGTGCTGGATATAATGAAGCAGGCGGCAGCAGAAGGCAGGATCGTATGCAGGCTCCATACGGGAGATCCGAGCCTGTACGGGGCGGTGCGCGAACAGATGGACGCGCTGGATGAGCTTGGCATCAGCTATGAGTCATGCCCGGGAGTATCCGCGGCCTTCGGCGCGGCGGCATCGCTCGACCTGGAGTACACTCTGCCGGGCCTCTCGCAGTCCCTCGTCATAACGAGGATGGAGGGGCGCACGGCCGTCCCCGAAAAGGAGAGAATAGAAAGCTGGGCGGCCCACGGATCGACCATGGCGATATACCTAAGCGCGGGCATGCTCGAAGAACTTTCGGCGAGGCTCATGGCCGGGGGATACAGCGGAGACACTCCGGCTGCTTTAGTGTATAAAGCGACCTGGCCGGATGAGGAGACTTATTGCTGCACTGTCGCTGAACTTGCGGCGACGGCCCGTGAACACGGCATCACGAAGACCGCCCTCATACTCGTGGGGGATGTGATCGCAAAAAGCGGCTACAGCAGATCAAAACTCTACGATAAATCGTTTTCGACGGAGTTTCGCAGGGCGAAGGGATGATAATAAACATATTCAGTTTTACGGATAAGGGAAGAAAACTGGCTGAGAGGCTCAGCCGCGCTCTTGCCATGCACGAGGCGCGGATCGTGCCGGGGTCGGCCGCACGTGAAGAGATTTGCGAAGCAGCATTCAGAAACAGAGAGGCTCTCGTGTTCATCGGAGCAGCGGGCATCGCGGTCCGTTCAGTCGCGCCTTTCGTGCGCGACAAGCTTGAAGACCCTCCTGTGCTGGTGATGGATGAACTCGGGCAGCATGTGATACCGCTTCTCTCAGGCCACATCGGAGGCGCAAACGCCCTCGCTGCTGAGATCGCGGGCGCCACAGGAGCAGCGCCGGTGATAACGACGGCCACCGACCTGAACGGGGCTTTTCCTGCTGACCTCTTCGCAAAGGAAAACGGTCTTGCCATAGCGAACAGGGAGGGGATCGCAAAGGCATCGTCATCCGCGCTTGAGGGAAGACCGGTGACTATCTGCATAAAGGATTATCCGCCGGCAGGACATGTCGATGTGCTGATCGCGGACAGGGAGGACGCGGGCGTTCTCAGGGACGCCGCATCGCTGGTGCTCTGCCCGAAGAGCTTCGCGATAGGCATGGGCTGCCGCAGAGGAAAATCATACGAAGAACTGAGGGAGTTCGGGGAGCGCGTGCTTTCGGAAAACGGCACAGAGCTGAAGTACGCGGGATGCATCGCGACCATAGACATGAAAAAGGATGAAGAGGGCCTGATGCGTCTGTCTCAGGCATGGCGCATGCCCCTCATCACATACAGCGCAGAAGCGCTCAAAAGGGCGGAAGGAAGCTTCAGCAGCTCGGAGACGGTGCTCGAAAAAACCGGCGTGGACAACGTCTGCGAGCGCGCAGCGGTCCTTGCCGCCGGAAGAAGCTCCCGCCTGGTGATAAAAAAGACGGCCGAAAACGGGATGACCATTGCGGTCGCGGAGAAGGTATAATGGATAAAAGAAAGATCACGGTAGCCGGCATGGGGCCGGGACGGGAGGACATGATGACGCAGCAGGCGCTCGATGCGCTCGACGCCGCGGACGTCATAGCGGGATACACCGTATATCTGGAGCTTCTGGGAGACAGGTTCGGGGACAAAGAGATGATATCGACTCCCATGAAGCAGGAGGCGGAGCGCTGCAGGATGGCCTTCGAAGAGGCGATGAAGGGAAAGAACGTCGTCATGATATGCAGCGGGGACGCCGGCATATACGGCATGGCGTCGCTCATGTTCGAGATAAAGGAAGAACTCGGGAAGGACGCCGCGGATATCGGCATAGAGGTGGTCCCCGGCATCACCGCCGCATCGAGCGGAGCTGCCGTGCTGGGCGCGCCGCTCAATCACGACTTCTGCGTCATAAGCCTTTCCGATCTCCTGACTCCCTGGGAACTCATCGAAAAAAGGCTGAGAGCAGCGGCAGAGGGAGACTTCGCCATTGCGATATATAATCCGTCCAGCAAAAAACGCCGCGACTACCTCCGGAAAGCGTGCGGCATACTGCTCGAGACGATAGAAGCGGAAAGGCCGTGCGGTTATGTCAGGAGCATCGGGAGGGACGGGGAGGAATACCGGATATGCACCCTGGCGGAACTCAGGGACGCAGAGGCGGATATGTTCACCACCGTGTTCATAGGCAATTCACAGAGCCGCATTACAGGCGGCAGATTGATCACACCGAGAGGATACAGATTATGAAGAAACCGATCATATTTTCAGGAACCACTGAAGGAAGACACATGTCAGAGAAGCTTTCAGCTGCGGGCATCGATCACATAGTATGCGTTGCGACCGGATACGGAGAGCTCGTTATGGAAAAGACCCCGTACGCCGACATAAGACAGGGCAGACTCGATGCTGACGGCATGCGGGAGCTGATAGACGCTGAAGCATCCTCGGTGTTTGATGCCACGCATCCTTACGCAGAGGAGGTGTCCGAAAACATCAGAAAGGCCTGCGACAGCACCCGCAAGGGATACGTAAGGATACTCAGGGCGGAGCCGGGACCGGACATGATCGAAGGCAGCCGGGTATTCGAAGACGCCGCCTCGTGCGCTGGGGCGCTGAAGGATACGGAGGGAAACATACTGCTCACGACAGGCAGCAAAGACATAGCGGTATACGCTTCCGATCCGGATGTGAGAGGCAGGATCTTTGCCAGAGTGCTTCCGTCAGAAGAGAGCATAAGGTACTGCAGCGCCGCCGACATAAGCGGCAGACAGGTACTGGCGATGCAGGGGCCGTTCAGCCGTGAGATGAACGCTGCGACCATCAGACAGTACGATATACGGGTGCTCGTCACCAAGGCGAGCGGAGCTGCAGGAGGCTTTTATGAGAAACTGAGCGCCGCCCGCGAATGCGGGATCCCGGCATATATCATCGGCAGACCCGCCGAAGAGCAGGGTATGCCGGTCAGCGAAGCTCTTGAGATGTTCTTTGACATGAAGCCGGTGACGCATGTGGATCTCATAGGCATGGGACCGGGCAGAGAGGGCCTGCTGACAGCGGAAGCCCGCGAGGCCCTCGACAGGGCGGATATCATATTCGGTTCAGAGAGGATGATCGCGCCTTACCGGGACAGGGAGACATACCCGTACTATCTTGCCGGCGGGATCATACCCGTGCTCGATGAGCGCAGGCCCGAAAGAGCGGCCGTCCTTTTCTCAGGCGATACGGGATTCTGCAGCGGCGCCACGAAACTGGCCCCGGAGCTTGCGGCCTGGATGGAAGAAAACGGCATGGCGCGGGAGATAAAGCTGCACCCGGGGATATCTTCATTCGCATATCTGTCTGCGGTCACGGGAGAGCCGTATACGGATGCTGGTCTTTGCAGCATGCACGGCAGATCGGGCGATGAGAGGAATGAGACAGATATCATCGATTCCGTAAGGAGGCGCCGCAGGACATTCCTCCTCCTCTCGGGAGACGAAGACGTAAAGCGGCTCGGAAGCATGCTTGCTGAGAACGGCCTCGGTGACTGCATGGTCGTGCTCGGTTATCAGCTGTCGGCTCCTGAAGAGAGGATAGAGCTGCTGACTCCGGCCGAGTGCTCATATGTGACGGAGAAAGGGCTGTATACGGCCCTCGTCCTGAATGAAGATCCGGCAGCGGAGACTGCAGGCGTGCCTGAAGCGGCCGCGGGGCCTCTGATGCCTGTGATATCCGACGGTGAATTCATGCGCGCTAAGGTCCCGATGACAAAGGAGAACATAAGGCACCTCAGCATAATAAAACTCGGACTTAAGGAGGATTCGGTGTTCTACGACATAGGCAGCGGCACGGGCACGATAGCCTGTGAAGCCGCCATGCAGAGCAGCGGCCTTAAGGTATATGCCGTGGAGATGAGAAAAGCGGCATGCGACCTCATAAGAAAGAACGCCGAAAAATTCGGACTGAAGAACATTCGCATAATAGAGGGCAAGGCTCCTGAAGCCTTCGAGGGGCTCGAGCCTCCGACTCATGCTTTCATAGGCGGAAGCACGGGCAGCCTGAAAGACATGATCGATGTGCTCGCCATGGCCCCGGGAAGCGTCCGCGTCGTCATAAACGCGGTGAGCCTCGAGACTCTGGCAGAGATACAGGGTCTGCTTGCGGAATATGAGATAAGCGACCTCAGCATAGAGCAGATATCGGTCACAAGATCGAGAGAACTCGGAAACTATCATCTGATGACGGCCGAAAACCCGGTCGTGATAACATCCTTCACTCTCGGAGGGAGAGCATGAGGCTTCCGAGAGTGATGCTCGCCGCGGCCGGGAGCGGCAGCGGCAAGACGATAATCACATGCGGTCTGCTCGAAGCTCTGAAGAGGCGCGGCATCGCTGTCAGATCGTACAAATGCGGACCGGACTATATCGATCCTATGTTCCACCGCAGTGTCATCGGCGTGCCGGTGGGCAACGTGGACAGCTTCTTTTCGACAGAAGAAGAGATAAAGGATATGCTATGCCGCAGCGGAGCGGAAGCGGCGGTCATCGAAGGCGTGATGGGTATTTACGACGGGATCGCCGGTCCGGGAGGCAGAGGCTCGTGCTATGAAGCTGCTGTTATTACAGGGACCCCGGTGATCCTCATAATGGATGTGAAGGGCATGGGACAGACCATGCTCTCTCTCATCAGGGGCATACTCGCGGACGACAGTGAAAAACTCATCCGGGGGATCATCCTGAACAGGATATCGCCTTCATACCTTGAAGCGATGAGACCGCGGACGGAGGAGATGCTCAGAGGAATCTCCGCGGACAGAGGAGTGAGCGTAAGGCTGCTCGGCGGCATCCCGGTCTCGAAGGGAATACACCTTGAGAGCCGGCACCTCGGGCTCAATATGCCGGGAGAGACAGCTGATCTGAAAGAGCAGGTGAAAGCCGCGGCTGATCTGATCGAAGAGCACCTGGACATGGATGCCCTGCTTGAGATAATGGATCAGGCAGATGAAACAGGTCCGGCAGAGGAGAGGCCTGCAGCATCACCTGCGCGTGAACAAAGTCTTACACTGGCTGTTGCCCGCGATGAGGCTTTCTGCTTCTATTACGAAGAGAACCTGCATGCGCTTGAAGATGCAGGGATAAGGATAAAGGAATTCTCGCCGCTGTACGACAGCAGAGTGCCCGAGGATGCGGACGGCCTTCTTTTCGGCGGGGGATATCCCGAGCTGTACGCGGAGGAGCTCAGCGCGAATGCTGCGATGCTTTCGTCCGTAAAAGAGGCGATAGACGGCGGCATGCCGAGCCTTGCCGAGTGCGGAGGGTTCATGTACCTGCTGGAGTCTCTCGAAGACATGGACGGCGGACCGCATGAAATGGCAGGAGTGCTCGCAGGCTGTTCGCATTATACGGGAAAACTCGGCCGCTTCGGATATGTGACGCTCAGGGAAAAGAAACATCTCTGCGCCGCGGATACGCTCATCACGGGACTGGAAGTAAAGGGACATGAATTCCATTACTTCGATTCGGACAACAACGGGACAA
>CADBFL010000067.1 GCA_902793875.1 uncultured Eubacteriales bacterium
TGACGGAAATGGGCTATGACACAGAAACTGCGGAAAGCTTCATCAGCGATCAGGAAGCGTGGCTCGGCCGCGACGAGATAAGCGGGCCGGACAACATACAGGATGGAGTAAAGGCGGCGGGGCATACCGTTGACAGCCGCTTCGGATATTACGGAGTCACAGCTCCGTGGACCGCCGGCGATCTGAAGCTGGAGGGCGGTGGCGGACAGCTCGAGACTGTATTCAGCTGGGGGACGCTCTGCTCCTCCGGACTGATATCCGACACAGGGAACGCAGAGATCAGTTAGCAGTCATATATCAGAAAGACGTTATGAAACAGGAAACCATAGACCGGATAAGGAAATTCACTTCTGACAGAGACTGGGAACAGTACCATACTCCGGCGAATCTCGCCAAGAGCATTTCGATAGAGGCGAATGAGCTTCTGGAGTGCTTCCAGTGGAGCGATACGGACTTTGACATTGAGCATGTCAAAGAGGAACTTGCCGATGTGATCGTGTATTGTCGCAACATGCTCGATGAGCTAGACCTCGATGAGGATGGGATAGTGAACGCAAAGATGACAAAGAACGAAGCGAAGTATCCCGTCGAGCTGGCGAAGGGAAGCGCGGAGAAATACACAGAGCTGAAAAAGAGATCGGGACAATAGGAAAGCGGTCAAAATCCCGGAATCCCGGAATCTCGAAATGTCGGAATATCGGAATGTCGGAACTGCCTGAACTGCCGGGCAGCTTCGACAGCGGAGAAAGGTGATGCCAATGGACAGGATCGATGAATATGTAAACAGAGCCAAAGACCTGGCGGCGGACGCCGGCGATGCGGCAAAGACCGTTGCGGGCGATGTCATCAGCAGGGCGAAGGACCTTGCAGAAGAAGGCAGCGCGGCCAGAGAGATCGCCAGAAGCGCGAAGGGCCGGGCTGTATCTGTCGCCGAGGGAGCAAAAGAAAAAGTACAGGGCATGATGCAGGATGCTGCGGCAGTAAGGGAGATCAGGCAGGGCATCGCCGATCTTGAGGCGCTTCCCGAGTTCGGGGGCTCCATACTGTATACCATGGAGCTTGAGACGATGATCAATACTCTGAGCAGCCTGTGTCTCACCATAACAGACAACAGGCTCGACGATCCGTCTGTCGCAGAGGAGATCAGAAAGGCGATGGACAAGGTGAGACCGGATGAGCTGCAGCAGGCCACGGAGGAGGACATGGCGATAAACGGCGCCAGAAAAATCGCGTTCGACTCCTGCGAAAGAGCGCTGGAGTCGCTGGACCTGCCCCTCTGATATGGAGACAAAACATCATGAGTTTCAGGGATTTCAATGAAGACGGTCCCGGCACGGTCGAATGGGATATCGTGATGGGGCAGAATACGACCGGGATGTTCCCGGAAGAGACGCACTACGTTCTGGAGGGAGACCAGCTGACGGAGGTGACCTTTTCGCATGCGGGAGGAGGGTCCCTTGAGCCGTCGCTTTACGGACTGACGTATACGGTGGAGAACATCAGCGCGGTCCATAAGGGGATAACGAAAGACTGGTTCACCTTCGAGCAGGACGGCGTGAGGTATAAAGCCGTCATCAACAGAAAATATAAGCAGAGCAAAGACTGCCTTGTGGTCGACATAGAGAATGCGTGACCGGAGGCAGGGGAGTGAAGTGAAGGAGGCCGCTTCAATGGCTAAAAAAGACAAACGGATAAAGGGATGTCCCAACGTGAACTGCCCGGATTTCAAGGCGAAGAAAAAATACGGCGCGGACGATCATTACTGCAAAAAGTGCGGAACGCCGCTGGTCTTTGTATGCGCGAGATGCTACCGGCCGCTGAAGGACGTCGAGGGTCTGAGGATATGCCCGGACTGCAAGGGAAAGCCTGAGAAAAAAGTGACCCGCGCAGCTAAAAATGCGGGGAAAACAGTAAGAAAGAAAGCCGAGCAGGGGGCTTTCATCGTAAAGCAGAAGGCTCCGGAAGCGCTGGAGACGGCCAGGGTGCTGTCGCAGAACAAGACGGTTCGGAGGGCGGCGGCCATCGTCGCGGTCACTGCGGCGGAATCACTGACTGACCCGAAGGTAAGAAAGATCGCGAAGATCGTGATCAGAGCCGTGAAATAGCGGGCGCGTTTAAGAGAGCCGCGCGGGAGAGAGCTGCGCGAAAGAGATACGCGCGGGAGAGACACGCGCGAAAGGACGGGCAAGTGGCGGACATAGACAGTTTTTTCGAGATGCTCAAAGAGGTATGCGACGAGCTGCCGGACGAGTTCTTCCGCGAACTGCATCACGGAGTGCAGCTTGCGGAGGAGCTTAAGATGTCTCCGTATTCAAAAAACGATGACCTCATAATAATGGGGGAATACCACAGGTCGCATCTGGGAAACAAGATCACGATATATTACGGGTCCTTTGAGAGGGCCTGTTATTACATGACGGACGAGCAGCTCAAAGACAGGCTGAGAGAGGTGGTGCGGCACGAGTTCCGCCACCACATGGAGAACCTCGCCGGCATGTACGGCAGAGACTCCCTCGAGCACGAAGACAAGGAAGAACTCAGGAGATATCTGAGATAGGCCGGAGGGCATCCGGGGACAGGCCCGGGGCAGGTTACTGTTCAGAGGCGCCGGAGGGCAGCCGACAGCGGGGGCGTTTTTTCAGACACTAGTGGCGATATACTTGGACCGTAGATCCGGAGAAAAACCGGAGACGGCTTGGAGACGATACCGGAGATATGGCTGAAAAAGGATCGCGAAAAGTGAATAACGAAGAGAGCTCCCGCGCAGACAGTGCTGCAGAGTTCGTCTCGACCCATGAGACGACCGAAGAGACTGAGCGCATCACGAAGAACATCGCGTTCGGCCGCAAAGAGACCTTCTATGAGGACGGCCGCAACGTGATCTCCGTGATCATCAACGCCATCAGCGTCCGCATCAACATGCCGCGCGGCACGGTCAAGGCCCTTCTGGCGTGCATCGCTTTGCTGCTCATAGTCGCCGCGATGCTGGCATGGGATGACGCCGGCGGCAAAAGCGGGAAGACCGCGGAGAAGAGCGCCGGAACGACGGATGCGCCGGCGCAGCGCGAGTACGTCACCGAAGAAGACAAGAGCAAGGCGGTCAATTCCGAAAGAGCCGCGAAGAGCAGCGACTATGTCATCATATCCGCCCGGTACCGCTACGACCTGCCGGAAGGCACCGAGGGAGTGTGGGAGCCGGAGGATTTTTACGAAGAGAACGAGACCTACTGCGATTTCGTGCGCGACGGGGACTATTACACCATCCGCAGCTATCTGCTCACGTTCATCAACGCCGAGCTCTCGGACATAGTGAAGGCGTCGATCTCGCAATTCGACGGATATGAGCTGATCGATCAGGAATACATTGACGGCAAATACGGAAAGGTCCTGAAGCTGAAGTTCGAAGCGGACGATGAGAACGGCAATTACACCGCCGTCACCGGGTATTACTGGTCGGATATAGATCCGCACATCTGCTGCCTCGAGGTATCGTCGGACGAGTGGCGCGACGGCGAGGTCGAAGACATGATCTTCGATTCGGTCTACCGGGTCGAGGCGGAAACGGACACAGACTATCTGGTGCCGGACGACGCGCAGGAGATCCTTGATGAGCAGAGAAGCCAGGAGGCCATGGACAGCATCGCGCAGGATGCGATGAGGGATAAGTACTATGATCAGGAACCGAAAAGCTATCCCTGGTAGAACAATATAATAAGCTGCTGCCCGCGTACCGGGGCATATACCGGACATGGATGAAGATATGCAGAAAAAGAAACTATCGACAAAAGACATAGTGCTGGCAGGAGTCTTCGCGGCGATACTGCTCGTCCAGAAGGAGCTCCTGGCGTTCATACCGAACGTGAGCCTCACGGTCTTTCTGATCGTGCTTTACTCGAAGTCGTTCGGAAAGAAAATGACGCTTTTCATACTTCTGGTGTACGTATTGCTGGACAACATCATCATGGGGAACATGGGCCTTATTTTCGTGCCGTTCCAGTACATCGGCTGGGCCCTGATACCGCTGCTTTTATGCACGGTGTTCAAAAGGGTCAACGATCCGCTGCGGCTGGCTCTTCTCAGCGCGCTTTTCTCGTTCCTCTACTGCTGGGTCATGGTGATCCCGGGAGTGATAGTGATGCATGTGAGCGTAGCTGCGTATCTGGCGGCGGACATCACCTTCGAGCTGGTGCTCGCGGCATCGAGCTTCGTGTCGGTGCTGCTTCTGTACAGGCCGTGCCACAGGGTGCTGTCGGCGCTTAACAACGGTACCGAAGCGACCGTCCGGCACTCATGAAGAAGATGCCTAAAAAGATGCACAAGGGGATCAGAGCGGCGGTCGTCATACTGGCCGCCGTTCTCCTGTATCTGGCTGTAACGACGGCGGGCATCGTGTCTTTCGCCGAAAAGGATGAGACCCGGCAGGCGGACGCGGCCGTTGTCCTTGGGGCGAGCGTTCAGGGGAATTCTCCGTCTCCCGTGTTCTGCGAGCGGATCAACCATGCCGTGGACCTGTACAACGACGGTTATGCCGGTACGATCATCATGACCGGCGGCGTGGGGGAAGGGAATATCCGCTCGGAGGCGGACATCGCCCGCGAGTACGCAGAGCAGAAGGGCGTCCCGGCGGACGCGATCCTGATCGAAGAGAGCTCCCGGATCACTGCCGAGAACCTCGCGAACGCGAAACAGATAATGGACGATCATGAGCTGGAGACGGCGCTCATCGTCAGCGACCCGCTCCACATGAAAAGAGCGATGCTGTATGCGCATGACCTGGGGATCAGGGCTTACAGCTCGCCGACTCCGACATCGCTTTACCGCAGCTGGAAGACGAAACTGCCCTTCCTCATTAGAGAAGAATTCTATTATGTCGCATACAGAATAATGAGGCTGGCTGGAGGAAAGCTCTGAAGACCGGAGGAAGGAAACACCGGAGACCGGAAACTCCGAAAAACCGAAGACCGGAGGAAGGAAACTCCGAAAAACCGAAGACCGGAGGAGACGTGCTGAATGGAAAAGAATAATCTGATAACTGGGACGACGGCCCTTGCCATGACGGTCACGCTGTCGTACATAGATGAAGGAGACACAGTCGTTGACGCGACCTGCGGAGCGGGGCAGGACACTGTCGCGCTGGCGGATGCTGTCGGGGGCGACGGCTGCGTATACGCTTTCGACATCCAGGAGAAGGCCGTCCGCCGTACAGAAGAAAGGCTAAGCGGATGCGGGATTTCGAACGCGCAGGTCATAAAGAAGTCGTTCGTTTCGATGGGCGAGTTCGTTCCCGATGGGAGCGCGTCTGCCGTCGTGTTCAATCTCGGATATCTGCCGGGCGGGGACCACAGCATAACAACGACGGCCGATGAGACGCTCGAAGGCCTTGAGTGCGCTCTCAGGGCGATCCGTCCGGGCGGCGTCGTCACTGTCGTCATGTACGACGGCCATGAAGAGGGAAAGACAGAAAAACAGCGCGTCATGGAATGGGCGGCGGCGCTCGACCCGAAACAGTATCACGCGGCATATGTGAACATGCTGAACCAGCAGAATCACCCGCCCGAGATACTGTGGGTAACTAAAAAGAAAAACGGGGCCTGACCCCGTTAGTTGTGTTTAACGGGGTCAGGCCCCGTTAACTTCAGTCAACTTCCTTTCGCGATTTGCTCTTCCCTTTTTCTTTTTTTTCGTAGGAGATCTTTTCGCGCTGTTCTCCACCGGATACATTTTCAAGTTCATCCAGAGTGAACTCCTGAGCATAACTATCGTCTTTTCTGATTTCCTTATCTGCCATTTTCATTACCTCCTATGGGACTGTCATTATTGATCTGCTTGGATCTGTCATCCGTGATTATACCCCATTATCAGATCCTGCTTCCATAGTATTTACAATTCTGCGCCCGATTTTGAGACAACGGAAAAAAACGGGGCTGACCCCGTTAGTCGTGTTTAACGGGGTCAGGCCCCATTAGACGGTTCTGTGATATACTTTCTGGCATGGAGGACATCTTTATATGAAAGAACTGATAGATCTGTACACTGTTGACCGCGAGCATACCGGCATGACTGCTGTCCGCGGAGAAAAGCTCCCGGAGGACACATACAGGATGGTCGTCCACGTATGCATCTTCAACAGTAAAGGCGAGATGCTGATCCAGAAGAGGGCAGATGACATCGTCCGCTGGCCGGGATACTGGGATGTGAGCGTCGGCGGCGCGGCAAGCGCAGGGGATGACAGCCGCAGCGCCGCAAAGCGCGAGACTCTCGAAGAACTGGGGCTGCACATCGACTTCAGCGACAGAAGACCTGTCATTACGGTGAATTTCCACGATGGATTCGATGACTTCTATACGGTCGAACTGGACTGCGCGATCGACGGACTGAAGCTGCAGAAGGAGGAGGTCGCCGATGCCCGGTGGGCGTCGAAGGAAGAGATCGAAGCGATGATGGATGACGGCAGCTTCATACCGTACCAGAAGGACCTGATCGGATACCTGTTCTTCGCCAGAGAGGGGCGGGGTACCTGGAATCTGTGAACATTTTGGATCAAAACGGTAGATTAAGGCCATAATTATGGTATCATTTAGCCATGGAGGTGATGATGATGCCAAAAATCGTTCCTATCAGAGAACTGAAAAATACTAATAACATCGCTGAGCTTTGCCACAGTACCAATGAACCCATTTTTGTGACAAAAAACGGCTATGGCGAATTGGTTGTAATGAGTATGGAAACATATGAAGAACAGCTCAGAAGACTTGAATTGTATCAGGAGCTTGCAATTTCAGAAAGCCAATTTGCTGAGGGAAAGACTAAGGATGCAAGGAAGGCTCTTTCTGATGTGAGGGCAAAATATGGGCTTTAGACTGATTGTCTCAGAAAGGGCTGAAATGCACATTGACAGTATAATAGATTATGTTGTCAATGAATTAAATAATCCCGGGGCAGCCAAGGCGATTCTGTCAGATATTGAGGAAGCATACGATAAACTCGAGTACATGGCGGATTCACTTGGCTTTTGCGCTGATTATTTATCTGGCAGAAAGAGGATATCGCAAAATAATTCTTTCATCACATGATTATCTTATCCTGTATCGGGTAGAGGGCAGCGAAGTCCATATCTTAGGCGTCTTTCATATGAGAGAGGATTATGCCCGAAAACTATGATAATAATTACTGCAGTGATACATTGAAATTGAAGAAAGTGAATCAATAGGCAGCATGGAATACAGAAAACTCGGAAACACGGGCCTTGAGGTGAGCGTGATCGCGCTCGGCTGCGAGGCATTCGTCGAAGACAAGAGCAATGCGAAGAGCTTCCTCGACATGGCGGAAGCAGCGGGGGTCAATTACTTCGACCTTTTCTCGCCGGATCCTGAAGCGAGGTCTGCGCTGGGCGAGGCGCTCAAAGGCAGACGCGAGAAGTTCATCATCCAGTCGCACATCTCCTCGGTATGGAAGAACGGCCAGTACGAGAGGAGCCGCGATCTTGATGATGTGAAGGCGGCATTCGAGGACTCGCTGGCCCGGCTCGGCACGGACTATATCGATGTCGGGATGATACATTACTGCGACGCCGACAGCGACTGGCAGGCGATAAAGGACAACGGGATCATCGACTACGCGCGTCAGCTCAAAGCCGAAGGGAAGATCCGCCACATCGGTCTTTCTTCGCATAACCCTAAGGTCGCCATGAAGGCCATCGAAGAGGGTGACATCGAAGTGCTGATGTTCAGCGTGAACTATGTCTACGACATGCTGCCGGGCACCGAGAACGTGGACGACCTCTGGGCGGACGAGGTGTATGAGGGCGGTTTCAGGAACATGGATCCCGAAAGACAGCGCCTGTACGAGCTCTGCGAAAGCAGGGGCGTGGGCATCACCGTCATGAAGGCCTTCGCGGGCGGAGACATCCTCAGCGAGGAGCTCTCTCCGGCGGGCGCTGCGCTCACGGTCCCTCAGTGCATAAGCTACGCGCTTTCGAGACCGGCCGTGGCGACGGTGTGCTCCGGAGCGAGGAATCCTGAGCAGCTGGCCGAGAGCATCGCATACTGTGAGACTTCGCCTGAGGAGCGCGACTACGCCGAAGCCTTCGCGAACTTCCCGCGGGTCAGCTGGAGCGGGCACTGCATGTACTGCACCCACTGCCATCCGTGCCCGGCAGAGATAAACATAGCGGATGTCACGAAGTTCCTGAACCTGGCTGTCGCGCACAACGAGTCGAACGGCATTAAGGAGGGCTCGGCGGAATTCAGAGTCCCTGATACTGAAGGCGGACACTACAGGGCGCTGGAGCATCACGCGGGAGACTGCCTGCAGTGCGGACTCTGCGAGACCAGATGCCCGTTCGATGTGAAGATACGCGATAACATGCAGCGCGCAAAAGAGATCTTCGGGTACTAGGATCGACGTACCAGGATCGATCATGTGATCCGGATACCGGAATCGACGTACCAGGATCGATCGTGTGTATGAAACGTGCCAAAGAGTCTTCGGATACCGGGATCGACCCTGTGATTCGGATACCGGAATCGATCGTGTGTATGAAACATGCATTTGCCGCGTTTCATACACATTTTTGTTGGCCCGGTTGCTGAAAAAAGCTTCTGCGTCAGGCAGTTTGTGTATGAACATATCGATCTCGAAAAATGATACACAGCTTTTCCCGAAATCTTGTGTATCATTTTCAGATTATGCAGGAGCCATACACAAAAGGAC